>NZ_JANSHO010000014.1:0-25367 GCF_047502635.1 Synechococcus sp. RC10B2 | reverse complement strand
ATCCCCCATCCCGCCAAGCTGCGCTGTGGCGGGAGTACCCCGGAGGTTCTGATGGCGCCGTTAGCGGGCGTGCGCAGGGATCCCCAGCATTTCCAGCAAGGTTTTAGCAGCATCCTGGCCGGAGAGCCAGGCGCCTTCTACTCGCTCCCCGGCACACCAATCGCCGGCACAGACCAACGGCAACCCCTTGCCGGCACCGGCAGGGACGTGGGTGCCCAGGCTGGCCAAACCTATCGTTTCCACAGGAAAAGCGTAGCGCCAGCGATGCACCTGCATCCATTGCGGCGAGGCCAGCCAGGGATCCAGCCGTTTGGCGGCGTGATCCAGCAGTTCTCGACCAGCTTTTTCCAACTCGGCGGGGCCGGCATCCAGATACCGCGACGACCACTCCGCCCCCCCGTGCAAGACCACCAGCGGCGGCAAGGGCTGTAGGCGCTTGCTGCTGTCCAGGGCCAGCCAGGCCAGCATCGGATCCTGCAAACACTTGATCCCCTTCCAAGGCGGCAGCGGCGTGCTCTTCGAATAGCCGGCCAAAACGGCAATGCAGGGCTGGTAGGCGGCGGATCCCGGCAGAGAGAGCAGGTTGTCGGCAGGAGGGATCCCCTCTTGCAGCAAAGGCAACAACTGGGGAGCTGGGATTGCCATCACCACTGCCGCGGCCTCGTAGCACTGGCCGTTTTCGGCCTGTAATTGCCAGGTGGTTGCCAGCGGCCTGAGGCCGACCACACGCGTCTGGGTGTGGATGGACAAGGAGGTGGCTAGCTGTTTGGCCAGCGTCGTCATGCCCTGTGGGCAGATGTAGCGGGGTTTCTCGGCGTTGGAGTCCTCTGGGCGCAACCCCTCTCGATCCAGCAGGTGCAACGAGCGCGTCCATTCCCTCAGCAGCCCCAGGCCCAATAGCTCCTTCAGCCAGCGATAAAAGCTGTCGGAATCGGCGGTCAGGTATTGAACCCCGTGATCTACAGGCACTGTTTGTCCGGCATGCTCAACCCGCCGGGTGGCCATGCGCCCACCCAAACCCACCGATTTCTCCAGCACCAAGACCTCCAGCCCCGCCCGCCGCAGTTGCCGTGCGCAGGCTAGGCCAGCCACCCCGGCCCCGACGACAACGACGTCCGCCGACTTTGCGTTGCCCAGGCCTGGCCTTGCCCCCTGGAGATTTTCGTCTGACATACAGGGCCTATCGGCTGCAACCGGATCCCACCTTCAACTCCCGCTCTTGCCAAAGGGGTTGTTGCCCCTTTCGCCGAAGAGCTTGGCTTCCCCCTTGATGGCAGCCTTGATGATGTTGTAAGCGGCCCAGCCAACCACCAAAACAATGGGTGCCAGGACGATCAGCGGACGGAGATCCATATCCATAGTTTCATCCCCCTCTCATCAACGGAGTAACAAGAGCTTCCAGAGTTAGCAACTGCTGGGATCCCGAAGAGCGAAGCTTTTTTGGGGTTTGGGTTTCGCTTTGGGCGGGGTACAACTCCGGAAGAACGGCTATGTCCAGAATAAACCCAGGTATACCTTCTCCCGCTAAGCCCTGACGGACTGGGGCAAAAACCTCCGCTCACGCCAGCAGGACAGGATCCCTGGATGATTTCTCAGAGTTGCTGCTTACTCAGGATCTTCACACAGCCGGAGAGTGGCTGCTTCGCCGTTCCTAGCCCATTCTGCAGCAAGCCCGGCTTCTGGACAAGAGCTTGCCTTGTTGCCTCTTGCGGGGATGGGCCAATCGAGCTAGGCGAGAACGTCCGTCGCTGGCGCCACGTAGACTGCGCCCGAGAGTAGCGCGGAAGTTTAGCCAGCCAGGGAGTAGCGCTCCATCAAGTAGCAGAGGCAATCTTGGCGGATGATGCGGCTGTTGAGGGTGAGCATGCCGGGCATGATGGGCACGCGGGTGCGAATTTCGCCATCTTGGGCATAGAAGAAGCGATCCGCCACATCTTGGCCCTGCTCGTCTTGTACCTCCAGGTGGAAGCCGTTGTTCGTCCAGCCGATGCGGGTGTGGGGAGGGAGCTCCCGAAAATTGAGGAGATCCAAATCGGGGGGAAAGCGCAGGTGCGGGTCGCCCGCCTCTTCCCCAAAGCCGAAGCTTACCTCGTCTGGGATCTTGACGATGGCGACGCTGTGGAACAGGTCGATATCCTGGCTGAGGACGGGGCGTTGCGGCAGCGCCGACAGGTGCAGGCAGGCTTCCAGAAATTCGCAGGCATGTTGGGTGCCGTGGGGCTGATCCGGCTTGCCACATTCCAGGGTTACCGCCGGGCAGAAGCGCCCAAAGGCCATGCTCTGCACCCCTTCCGGCTTGGTGAAGTAGAGGACGGTGCGCCCAAACAAGGTGGCCAGGTGCAGGGTAGAGGCATCCAAGTAATTGACACAGGCGTAGTGGGGGTTGGTGCCGGTGTTGTTGTGAATATCGACGCTGGCAAACACGCCCCGCTGCTGCATCTGCTGCAGGACGGCCTGGGCCATGGCGTGCTCGGGGGTGGAGCCGGGGCCCCAGATGCGGTTGTAGTCCGGTTGGCCGTCCAGGCGCCGTTGCCCGTAGCGGGCGGCCCGCACATTGCCGATGAAGAGAGACAGAGAACGGGGCAGTTCCCGCCGGGTGTAGCGGCGCAGAAGCTGTTGCACCGCCTGCCAGCCGGTGACCTCGTTGCCGTGCAGCAGGACGGATACAAACAGGGGGGGATCCCGCCGTCCCGCCAGATGGATAAGGGTCGGCCCGCCCAAGCGATCCTCCAGCTGATGGGCCTCTAGATCCAGGAGTTGATCCGGCAGGTGGTCGAGAACGGTGAGCATAAGGGTTGGGCAAGCACCTCAACGCAAACCTTTTGGCTGCTCAAGGGCAGAGGGGATCCGGGAAATCGAGCCCTCTCTCTAATTCAGAGCCCTCACCCCCAGCCCCTCTCCCAGCGGGAGAGGGGAGATGGAGATTGGGGTAGCGAACTGTCTCATCCCTAGCTGGAAATAAACAACTGGCTGCCGTGCTTGGGGCTTGGGTCGTCGCCCTGCCCTTTGAGAAGGCATCCCTTCCGATACAGGCATGCCCAGGCGGTGATCTGTCTCCCCTGCCATACAGGGAGAGCGCTTCCCTAGCCGAGATCCCAGGTGTGTACCGGCCGGCCTTGCCGCTGCCGTTCCCAGTAGGCACAGGTCAATTGTTGCATATCTTTACCATGCCGAGCCACGTAGCGGCGCTGCCAGGTGGCCCCATTCTGCCCCGACTCTACCCGGGCGCGGAGAATGCCCAGATACTCCTGGATATCCTGGGGGGCCAAGTCCAGTTGCGCCAAGCCCGCCTCTGCTTGCGGGATCAGCTCTTGCAGCAGCAATTGGCGCAGGGATCCCTGCCAACCGTTGAGCCAGGTGATGGGGGCCTCGAGGCCGAAGCGGGCGGCCGCGTAGAAATTGGCGCGGCACTGGGCAAAGCTCAGCTCCTGCTCCGGGGGAAGGGGTCGGGCTCCCAGGGCTTGCACCAGGCCAAAGTAGAAGGCGGCATTGGCGATCATGTCGGGTAGAGTGGGACCTGCTGCAGCCACCCGCTGTTCAATGCGCAGATGGGGATAGGGATCCACCCCCACCAGAGGGCGGTTCCAGCGCCAGATGGTGCCGTTGTGCAAGCGCAGATGGGCTAGCTCAGTAGGAGGTGAGGCCAGCCTCTGCGGCAACACCACCGGATAGCAGCGTAGATTTTCCCAGAACAACTCCATCAGGGACTCTTGCACATAGCCTTGCCCAAAGGTGACGCGAGGTTGGTGGGTGGGGGCAAGGGGGGGTGGGCCATCCAACGCCTGCTCAAACACAGGGATGCGGGTTTCCGCCCATAGGTCGTGCCCGAACAGATAGGGAGAATTGGCCGCCAGCGCTACCAAGGGGGCCGACACGAGCAGGGAAGCGTTGAAGTAGCGGACCGCTTGGTGGGGGGCCACCTGCAGATGGATTTGAAAAGAGGTGGTGGCTGCCTCCAGCATGACGTTTGGGTGGGTGACCCGCAGCAGGGTGGCAGGCCCTTCGATTGTCAGCCCCAGGGGCGGGATCCTGGAGGGTTGCTCGCGCCGGTGCAGGTTCAGGATCTGCTCGTTGAGGGCCAGATAGCGTTTGCGGGGGGAGATCATCTCCAAGGTTAGCTGCTGCTGCTGCAGCGTGGGTAAAATGCCGATGGTCATCAGCCCTGCCTGCAGTTGCTCGGCCACTCGGCAACAGCGATCCCACCTCTGTTCCAGCTCTTGGCGGAGCTGCTGCAGAGCGGATGCAACCAAAACCTGGGGCCGGCTGTTGAGCTCGATGTTGAAGCGGGCCAGTTCCGGCACCACCAGCGGGTCGTTGACGGCCTCCAGGTAGGCTGAGTTGATCGGGGCCGGATCTCCCTGGGGGGTGACCAGCCAAGCTTCCAGCTCAAACCCGCCCACCGGGGATCCCTGGGCAAAAGGCCGGCAAATGGGATCCAGCCCCGGCAGGCCGGCCAGCCAGCGGTCCAGCAGATCCGTCTCCTGCTGCAGCCGAGCTTTGAACTCGGCAAAGTCCTCTGCGCCAAAGCTGAGGGAGGCAATCTCTTGGCCCATCGAGACAACTCCGCGGCTTTCGTGGATGAGATCACTGCACTGCTGGTATCGGGCTTCAGCTTTCGACGAGAAAAATATGGGCCGGCATCGTCCAGGGATCCAGCTTGATGTAGTTGGTGGATCCCTGCCAGGAGTACTGCTGGCCGTCCAAGAGGTCGATCACCTTGAAAGTTTGCCAGTGTTCCAAACCCAAAGCCCCCAGGTTGAGGGTGACCCAGCCAGATTGAATGTGAAACGGATCCAGATTCACCGCCACCAAAATCCGGTTGCTGCCATCAAAGGTGCGCTTGGAGTAGCAGATCAGGGCCTCGTTGTCGGTGGGGTGAAACACCAGGCTCCAGTCGCTTTGCAAAGCCGGGTTTTGCCGCCGGATCTGGTTCACCTGCGCGATCAGAGGCCGCAAGTTATCCGGCGCGTCCAGATCCCAGTGGCGGATTTGGTATTTTTCTGAGTCCAGATACTCTTCGCTGCCGGGGCGGAGCGGGCGGTTTTCACAGAGTTCAAAAGCGGGGCCGTAGATGCCGTAGCTGGCCCCCAGCGTAGCCGCCAGGATGAGGCGCAGCATAAAAGCCGGGCGTCCCCCCTTTTGCAAAAACTCGTTCAGAATATCCGGCGTGTTGGGCCAGAGGTTGGGGCGGTAGTACTCCCGCATCGGGGTTTGGGTGAGCTCGGTGAAGTACTCGGTCAGGCCCCATTTGTCGTTGCGCCAGGTGAAGTAGGTATAGGATTGGGTGAAGCCCAGCTTGGCCAAGGATTTCATCAGCTTGGGGCGCGTAAAGGCTTCGGATAAAAAGATTGTCTCCGGGTGCTTGGCCTTGATCTCGCCGATGCACCACTCCCAGAAGCCAAAGGCTTTGGTGTGGGGATTATCCACCCGAAAGATGGTTACCCCTTGGTCGATCCAGTATTCGATAACGCTTTTTAACTCCTCCCAGAGGGCCTGCCAGTTTTCCGTCTCAAAGTCGAGAGGGTAGATATCTTGGTACTTCTTGGGCGGGTTTTCCGCATATTGAATGGTGCCGTCGGGCCGCTTTTTAAACCATTCCGGGTGCTCTTTCACATAGGGGTGATCTGGCGAACACTGGAAGGCGATATCGAGGGCGATGTCGATGTTGAATTTTTTGGCCTCCGCCACCAAGCGATGAAAATCCTCCAGGGATCCCAGTTGGGGATGGATGGCCTTGTGCCCGCCTTCTGGCCCGCCGATGGCCCAGGGGGAGCCCACGTCATCCGGCTCCGCCGTCATGGCGTTGTTTTTGCCCTTGCGGAAGGTGCGCCCGATGGGGTGGATGGGGGGCAGGTAAAGCACATCAAAGCCCATCTCGGCAATCTGCGGCAGGCGGGCGATCACATCCTGGAAGGTGCCGTGGGTGTGCTCGTCAGGGCCACAGGAGCGGGGAAACAGCTCGTACCAGGTGCTGAAGCGGGCCTTCTCCGGATCCACCCAGACCCGTCGCTCCGGGTAGGCGGTGACGAAGCGGCGCTCGCCGTAGAGCTGCATCAGGGATCCCAGCGTCGGGGAAAGGGCGATCTCGATAGCTGGATCCCCGCCTTGGCGGAGCATTTGGGCGTAGTTGCGCAACTTCGCCGCCAGATCCCCGCTTTGAGCCTGGGCGGCCCGCTCCACGAGCTCCGCCCCGATCAACAGCTCCACCGCCACATCCTGCTCGGCAGCCACCCGCTTGTGCAGATCCTGCTGCCAGGTTTTGAAGGGATCCACCCAGGCCAGAATCCGGTAGAAAGCTTGGCCGATTTGCGTGACCTGGAACTGGGCCCGCCAGCGGTCGTTGCCGAGGGGCTCCATGAAGATCTCCTCCCAGTCGGTTGCCCCGGCCTG
Source organism: Synechococcus sp. RC10B2 (assembly GCF_047502635.1). Classification (NCBI taxonomy): domain Bacteria; kingdom Bacillati; phylum Cyanobacteriota; class Cyanophyceae; order Synechococcales; family Synechococcaceae; genus Synechococcus; species Synechococcus sp. RC10B2. The sequence goes on along the minus strand of NZ_JANSHO010000014.1, from coordinate 18,977 downwards.
GCGGAAACTGAGCACCGCCGAGAGTTGGTCGTGGCCATCGGCGAAGATGTCCGCCTCCACCACCACATACTCCCCCACCGTCCGCTTGATGGCGTAGCGCCCGCCGTCGATTTCCGGCGTCACCGCCTCGATGATGGCGCGTTGCCGACCTTCCGTTGGCCACATCATGATCCCTCAGCTTGCCTTTGCCTGCTCACAGGCTTGCCAGCCTGCCCTTTCAGAATGCCCAACCGACTTTACGTTAGCCCGCCGTTACCGATACATCTTCGATGCGCAGGGCGGGAAAAGCGGTGGTGCCGTTGAAAACGGTTACCTCTTGTGAGATGGCGGAGATATTGCGCAAACAATCGTAGAGGTTGCCGGCAATGGTGGTCTCCAGGATGGGGCGTTTTTCGCCGCCTTTAACCAAAAAGCCCCCCTTCACCACCCCGGAAAAATCGCCAGTGATGGGGTTGCTGCTGCCGGAAAGCCGGGTGACGATAATGCCCCGCTCCATCGCATACAGCTCAGACAAAGGGGTTGTCCCCGGGGCCACGCTCAAACAGGCCGGCCCCACGCCCGGCAAGCTGCCCGCCCCCCCTGTGGCATGGCCGTTGGACGGGATCCCGGCAGCCCGGCCTTCGTAGCTGTTGTACATGAAGTTGCAGAGGATCCCTTCATGGATCAGGGGGGTAATTTGGCGGGGGATCCCCTCGCGGTCGAAGGGCTCGATGGGGTAGCCAGGCAAGCCCAGCCCCTCGGAAACCAACGTCAACAGGGGGCTGGCGATCAGGGATCCCATCTTCTGCGCCAGCGGGCTTTTGCCTTTGCGCACCGCGTCCGCCCCCAGCACAAAGAGGAGATCCCCCAGAAACTCTTCCACCACATCCGGCGGCAGGACGATGGGGCCGCGGAAGCTCTCTCCCTCGGTAGCTCCCAAGGCCCCCACACATTTCTGGACAAAGCGTTCAAAAGCCCGCTCCAGCGCCGGCACCAGATCCGCCCGCTTCTGGACGCTGTCGCCGTCGTAGGCAAAGCTGCCCACCTCGTCCCCATCGATGGCCATGCCGAACAGGGATCCGCCCGCCTCGACGCTGTGGTAGTTGGCGCGGATGCCGGTGGAAGAAGCAATGGCCACGGTATCCTCTTCTACGCTGAACGAGCCGCTGTCGATGGTGATGCGCGGGTCTTGGGAGCGCACCCACTCCACCAGTTGGGATCCCAGTTGCGTCAGCTCGGCGGCATCCAGTTCCAGCAGGCCCGGGTCGAGGGCAAAAGGCACCTGGGGCAGGGGCTGGGGATCTGGCAGGCCGTTGAGGGGATCCGCCGGCGAAGCCTTGGCCATGGCCACCGCCTCAGCAGCCGTCTCCGCCAGATCCTCAGGGCGGTTGGAGGTGGCAAAGCCCAGCCTGCCGCCGCAGAAAACCCGGATGCCGAACAGGGTCTCGCTGCTGCTGCGGGCCAGGTTGAGGTCATTTTTCTCAAAGGTGACTTCCGTCTCGCGGCCTGAGTTGGCGAACACCTCTGCTTGGTCAGCTCCGGCAGCCAAAGCCTTTTGCACACCCTGTTCGCAGAGATCCAGCAGGTTTTCAGGAGAAATGACGGAGCCGGCCATAGAAAACTTGAGATCCGCAAGAGAACAGTTCTATTATCGACCCTAGCAGCAAGGCCTGCCCCAGGAACGGGGCCCAGAAGAGCGCGCCTGTTTCAAGCGGTTCCCTCAGGCGCCGGGATCCGTTTGCCGGCGGTTTTCCGGATCCCTATCGGATCAGGGCTGCTCCAGGGGCTGATCTGAAAAAAGCAGGGGGGCAATGTTGGCTGCCTGGTTGAGCGGGATCTCGTCGTGGATGGCGTACTGATAGAACTGATCCAGCCGCTGACACAAACCTTCTGGGGTCAAAGCCTGCACGTTGGAGCTGATGATGTAGCTCTGGGCAGGAGAGGCCCGAAAGGCCTGAAAGGCTTTGCGACAAAAGGCCTGCTTGGCCTCAGGATCCGCCTGGCGCCACTCCGGCCCCGTCAGTTTGCCGGATAGTGCCGGCTGGGTGGCCGCCCAAGCGCTGGACGCGACCAGGGGCAGTCCTGTTGCCAAGATCAGGCCAGCCAGGATCAGAAACAGAAGGCCTCCCTTTAAAAATATCTGACGAGAAAAGAACTGAAGCCGTTGCCAGTGTTGCCCCATGGTTGGATAGGCTAAAGGTATCCCTTCGATCATACCGATCGCAGGAGAATCCAAAGCGGACGGCTTCTGCTCGTTTTGCCTGCTCCCCAGGGTTCTTGTAACCGTCAAAAAAGCTTGGCCGATCTCAAAACAATTGCCAGCACCCGTCCGTCCCGTGGCTCGCAGCAAACCCCGCCAAAAACAGCGTTTTCCCCACCTCCTCGGCTCCAAGTGGACTTCCGTTCAGCCGGTGATGGGTTGGCGACATTTTCAGGTCGCCGCCCGCCAAGAGGGAGAAGGGGGGCTGGTGTTTGCCGAGCTGAGGGCCGTCTGCGATCCCCAGGTGCGCCTCTGGGTCAACGCCGCCACCCTCAAGAACCGGGATCTCTGGCAGCCGGGCTGGGCACCGCTGGAAGACGGGATCCCCTGCGGGCGGCAGGATCCCCTTCTGGACAACCCTCTGCCGGCAGATGATTTCCCCCCGCCTGCAGGGATCCCCGGATCCCTCTAGCGCTGTATCCTTAAGCAAGGGGGAGAAGTCTCGGAGAAAAAAGATGCCCAGGTGCGATGTTTGCGGGAAAGAGCTCAGCTACAGCGATTATCAGTGGGCCAAGCGCTGTACCAATCCCTACGGGAAATCCCACCTCATCTGCTTCGACTGCTACAGTGGCTCTTCTTGTCCCATCTGCTACTCCCCTCTCGAGTCGGCAGAATAGAGAGAGGTCGTTCTCAAAAGCCGCTTGTCCTCTCCCCGTGAGCCAAGCTCTTGGGAGGAAGTGGCAGAGGTCTCGATGGTTTTCCCAAGGGAGCCGGAACAGTGCGCATTGGCCAGGGCTATGACATCCACCGCCTCGTCGAGGGGCGCCCCCTGATCCTAGGTGGGATCCGGATCCCTTACGAAAAAGGGCTGTTGGGCCACAGCGACGCCGACGTGCTCACCCACGCCATCATGGACGCTCTCCTGGGGGCCGCCGCCCTGCGGGACATCGGCTACTACTTTCCCCCCGAAGACGAGCGCTGGAAGGGGGCAGACAGCATTCTCCTCTTGCAGCAGGTGGTGCAACTGGTAGGCCAAGAGGGCTGGCGCATTGCCAATGTCGATAGCGTCGTGGTAGCGGAGCAGCCTAAGCTCAAGCCCCACATCCCCGCCATACAGGCCCGCCTGGCCGAGGCCATGCAACTATCGCCCAAACAAGTAGGCGTGAAGGCCACCACCAACGAAAAACTGGGCCCCGTCGGCCAGGGAGAAGCCATGGCCGCCTTTGCCGTCGTCCTGTTGCTGGAACGCTGAGCCGCCGCTTTCTGGGAAGCACCTGGTCATCGCGCTGCCCAAGCTGCCAAACTGGCAAGCAACCGCTTCAAAAGTTTGCCCCAATTGCCGTGCAACCCCCTGCTGCCTCGATTGGGAGAGGGGCTGGGGGTGAGGGGCGCTGGCGGGCCCTTTCAAACTTGCTCGGATACTCAGCCAAGGAAATGGCAGGCCAAAACACCACCTCAACAGAGCAGCTCAAGAGAAGCCTTTTTGTTCCCCTATTCCTAGGGATCCTCCTCCTCTGGCTTGGCGCCTGTGCTGCTCCCGCCCGCCCGCCCCATCTCATTGCCACCGTTACCTCGGATCCCAAAACCTTCAACACCTATCTGGCCACCGAGAGCTCCAGCCGCGACGCCATCGCCTACCTAGAGGCGGGCCTGGTCACCCTCGATGAAGATACCCTCCTGCCCAAGCCGGAGCTGGCGGAAGGCTGGGAAGTGTCTGAGGACGGCTTGCGCTATGTCTTTACTTTGCGGGAGGGGCTGCGCTGGTCGGACGGGGAGCCCCTGACGGCGGCAGATGTGGACTTTACCTTCAACCGCATCATCTTCGACGAGCGGATCCCGACCTCGGCGCGGGATGTGTTGCGCATCGGCGAGGCGGGGGCGCTGCCCCAGGTGCGGGCCTTGGACGAGCGGCGGGTTGAGTTTGTCCTGCCGGAGCCCTTCGCCCCCTTCCTGTTGCAGGCCGGATCCCCTCTCTTGCCCAAGCACATTCTGGAGCCCACCGTGGAGCAGGTGGACGGCCAGGGCAACCCCCTCTTTTTGCAGACCTGGGGAGTTGACACGCCGGTGCAGGAATTGGTGGGGGCCGGCCCCTACGTCTTGCAGGAATATACCCCCGGCCAGCGGCTGGTGTACCGCCCCAACCCCTACTACTGGAAAGGGGAAGGGATCCCGCGCATCGAGCGGGTCATCCTGCGCATCGTGGACTCGGAAGATACGGCCCTGTTGCAGTTTCGCTCCGGCGAGACCGACGTGTTTTCGGTGCGGGGCAGAGACTTTCAGCTCCTGAAGCGGGAAGAAAAGCGGGATCAGTTCACGATTTACAATCTCGGCCCCACCCTCAACAACAATTTCTTTGCCTTCAACCTCAGCCGGGCCCGCAACCCCCAAACCGGACGGCCCTTTGTGGATCCCGTCAAAAGCCGCTGGTTCAACGATTTGAACTTCCGCCGGGCGGTGGCCCACGCCCTAAACCGCCAGTTTTACGTCGAGAGCGTCCTGCAGGGGTTGGGCGAGATCCAGCACTCGGTCTTCTCCCCCGCCAGCCCCTTCTACCTCAGCCCAGCAGAGGGCCTGCCCACCTACGACTACGATCCCGAGAAGGCGCGGCAACTGCTCTTGGCTGCCGGCTATACCTACGACGCCGAAGGCCACCTGCGGGATCCCGACGGCAACCGCGTCCGCTTCAGCCTGATCACCAACGCCGGCAACAACCAGCGGGAGGCCACCGGCGCCTTGATCAAGGCCGACCTGGCGCGGATCGGCATCACCGTGGACTTCACCCCCATCGCCTTCAACACGGTGGTGCAGCGCACCGACAGCCGCGACTGGGAAACCTTGTTGCTGGGCTTTGGCGGCGGCGGCACCGAGCCCAACAACGGCTCCAACATCTGGCGCAGCGATGGCCGCCTGCACCTGTTTAACCTGGGGGATCTGCCCGGCAACCCCGCCGAAGGGGTGGAGGTGAGCGATTGGGAGCGGGAGATCGACCGCATTTTTATCGCAGGGGTGCGGGAGCTGGACTTTGAAAAGCGCAAGGCCCTCTACGACCGCTTTCAAGTGATCATCCAGGAACAACTGCCCCAGATCGGCACCTTCAATCCCCTGGTGCTCTCGGCCCTGCGCAACCGCCTGCAAGGGGTGGATCCCCGCCCCATCCTCGGCCCTCTCTGGAACCTGGATCAGCTCTCCATCCAGGACGTGCTGCAGGAGCGGTAGCCTACCTCACCGTCAGCTCCACCTCCCCCGTGCTTCTAAGGACGTTGATCCCCACCCCTCCTGCCTGGAGATACAGGCCGATGTCCAGGGATCCCCGCCCCACCTGAATGTTCTCAAGAGTTACATGAGGCAGCCATAGGGGCAGGGTGGGCTGAGTCAGGTGCACCCGCTGGGCCAGCCCGTCGATCTCCAGGCCTAGGCAGGCCTGCAGCAGCAGGAACACGCTGGCTGCCGCCCAAGACTGGGGCAGACAGGCCACGGGGTAAAGGGTGGGGCCCTCCCGCTGGCGCCGGCGAAAGCCACAGAACAGCTCCGGCAGCCGCCGCAGCTCCAGAAACTGGCTGGCATCGAACAAGGCCGTCAACACCTGGGCCGCTTCCGCCTTGTAGCCATAGCGGGAGAGCCCGGCTGCAATGAGGGCGTTGTCGTGGGGCCAGATGGAGCCGTTGTGGTAAGACATGGGGTTGTAGCGCCCTTCCCCTTCCGCCAGCGTGCGGATCCCCCAGCCGCTAAAAAAAGCCGGCTCCACAAGTTGGCGGGCAATGCGCTCGGCATGCTGCGGGTGGGCGATCCCGGAAAACAGGCAGTGGCCCATGTTGGAGCTGCGCACGCGGCAGGGCTGCTTGCGCCCGTCCAGAGCCAGGACATACCCCCCCAGCTCCTCGCACCAAAACTGCTCCCAAAACCGCTGCTGCAGCTTTTCTGCTTGCTGTCGCAGCTGGGCTGCCTGCGCCTGCCGCCCCAACAGCTCCGCCATCTCCGCCGCCAACCGCTTGGCCTCGTAGGCGTAGCCCTGCACCTCGCACAGGGCAATGGGCGGCTCCGCCAGGGATCCGTCGGCATGGAAGATGGCGTCTTCCGAATCTTTCCAGCCTTGGTTGCGCAGGCCCCGCCGCGCCTTGCCGGCATACTCCAAAAAGCCGTCGCCGTCGGGATCCCCGTAGGTGTCCATCCAGCTCAGGGCTGCCTCGATATTCGGCCACAACTGCCGCAACAGCTCGAGATCGCCGCTGCGGCGCACATAGCGCCCCGCCAGCACCACAAACAAAGGGGTGGCGTCGATGCTGCCGAAATAATTGCCAAAGGGGATCTCGCGGGTCTTGGCCATCTCGCTGTAGCGCTGCTCGTGCAGGATCTTGCCCGGCTCGGCATCGCGGCTGGGATCCACCTCCTGGGCCTGGTGGGCCGCCAGGTACAGCAGCACTCCCCGCGCCAAATCGGGAAACCACCAAAGGGTGGCTAGGGCAGTGATCAGCGCGTCGCGGCCAAAGACTGTGGCAAACCAAGGTACGCCAGCGTGGGGATAGAGCCCATAGGGCGTGCGGGCCAGCATCATCACCAGGTCGTCCCGCGAGGCGTTGAGCCACTCGTTAAACTGGGCGTTGCCAGTGTCGATGCGGTGGGCCAGAGCTCTTAGCGCCGCCCGATGCTCCCGCTCCGCCTGCAGGGCCTCCTGGTAGCTCAAGAGCGGGATCTCCTCGCCGCCATAGCTGCAGACTACCCGCACCTCCAAATCCCGCTCCTCCTGGGGCGCCAGCGGCACCCACCACTGCGCCAGCTTTTCCGAGACCACCTCCGGCGCAGGAGAAAACAAGATCCGGGTTTGCCGCTCCACCCCGTCCAGGCCGCGGTAGCGCAAAGTTACCCCTTCTGAGCTCACCTGGGGTGGCAGCACTTGTCCCCGCTGCGAGCGCCGGATGCCGCGAATCTCAAACATATCGGCAAAATCGGCCTCAAAGCGCAGGGTCAGCGGCACCCGAAACGGCTCCGAGCCGTAGTTGTGGATGCGAATCCGCTCGTAGGCCACGTTGTTCCACAAAAAAGTAGTCCGCAGAACATGCAGGGTATCTTGACCGATAAACTGCCCCTTCGAGGTGGTGAACTCGGGGTTGGTCAGATCCACCGCCAGAATATCCTTGTCTTCTCGCACCTCCGAGCTAAGCAACAAAAACTGCTTCCCCTGCAAATCCAAGACCAGCCGCGACAAAAAGCGGGTATCATCCCGAAACAGGCCGTGATCCCGGATGCCGAGGGGGCGCATGTTGCCCAGCCGGTCAAAGATGGCAAAGCAGTTGTCCTGCTTGAGGACGTGGGGACGCGCCTCCACCAGCGAAGCGCTGGCGCGGATGTAGTACTGATCCTGAATCTGAATAATGTCTTCGGCCATCTCGGTCTTCCCAATATCTGGCCCAAATAAGGCGAAAAAGCGGTTCCCAAACAGCACCAGCTTCCACTGGGCAGGGTTGGCATCTGTTAAGCCACCTTTTTCGAGATCTCCTGCCGCTCGTTCACCAGTTGCCGGTAGAGGGCCTCATATTCCGACACCATCCTCTCGACGCTAAACCGCTCCTCAAACACCTGCCGCACCCCGGCTCGGTCAAGGGATCCCACCTTTTCGATTGCCTCTACGGCCTCTTCCACCGAATCGACAATAAAGCCGGAGCGGCTGTCCGCCATCACCTCAGGCACCGAGCCAAAGCGGGTGGCGATCACCGGCGTGCCGCAGGCCATCGCTTCGATCATCACCAGCCCAAAAGGCTCCGGCCAGCGGATGGGAAACAGCACCGCATAGGCCTTGCCCAAGAACTCGCTTTTCTCCTGTTCGGTGATTTCCCCCACGATCTCCACATTGGGGTGGCGGCTGGCCAAAGGCTTAATTTCCAACTCGTAGTACTGGCGATCCACCGCGTCGATCTTGATAGCAGCTTTCAGCGGCATCCCTGCCCGCGCGGCAATTGCAATGGCCGTGTCCAGCCCTTTTTCCGGCGAAACCCGACCCAGAAAGGCCAGGTAATCCCCCTTTTCTGGATAGAAACGGTGGAGATCCAGGGGCAAACCATGGTAGACCGTCCCCACCCAGCGCGCCTGGGGCAGGGGCCGCCGCTGGGCATTGGAGATGGAGACCACCGGAATGTCCTGAAACTCAGTGTAGAGAGGCTGCAGCTCCGGGATGTCCAGTCGCCCGTGTAGGGTGGCCAAAAAAGAGACTTGAGGATGGCGGCGGGCCAGGGCGTAGGGATAGTAGTCGATGTGGCCGTGGATGATGTCGAACTCGTCGGCCATCTGAAAGGCCTTCTCCACCATCAGGATGTGGGGCGCCACCGTGTCGATGGCCGTGGGATCCAAGCGCAGAGCCCGCTCCCGAAAGGGGATCAGGCGGGCTTGGGTTTGGGAGTCGCCGCTGGCAAATAGAGTCACCTCGTGCCCGCGCCGCACCAGCTCTTCGGTTAGCCAAGAGACCACCCGCTCCGTGCCGCCGTAGAGCTTGGGGGGCACGCTCTCGTGCAACGGGGCAATCTGAGCAATGCGCATCGTTATCCTCCGAACTAAAAACTTGGCAGCCGTTCGGGGCTGTTGGCTGCGCCGAGCTGAAAGGCGCTTTCCGGGCGCTGATCCCGGCAGCACAGTTGTTTGACAGTCGGTCGCAGATTTTCTTGCTGCTAACAACCCCTTGGCTAAAGCAGGATAAAAACAGGATCCAGTCAGAGCCAGGTTTAGCCTCTATGCTAGCCGGCTGAGCCTGCTACAGGGGCTGGCAAGAAAACACCCCAATTCCCGAATCTGGCCGAACTTTTCCGGGATCCCTGGAGGGAGAAACGTCGGCGGCGCCTCTTGCAAACCCTAGCTTACCCCCGTGCCGGAGCCCAGCAGCCTCCTCAACTTGCAGACCTTGAACACCTGCTGCCCGGCAAGCATTTCAAAAACAACCTCGGCTCCCCAGACAGCCAAGGAACTGTCTCCGCTGGTTAGGTGGGCCTAGGCGTTGGGGTGGGCGAAGGGCTGGGACGAGGGGAAGGGCTGGGCGAAGGCGACACAGAGGGAAAAGGATTGGGCGTGCCGGTCGGGGTTGGTGTTGGGGTGGGTGAAGGCGGCGGCAGTACCCGCAAAGGGGCTTTGGCCGAGGCAATGCGGCCTTGAGTGTCTGCTACCATGGCCGTAACCTCGTAATCTCCAGGAGGGACAGAGGCCGGAATGGTGATGGGAAGGGTGCCGATGCAGGTTCTGCTGTTGACCTGACAGCCGGCGGCAGCGGCAGTGAAATCAAACGTGAGGGTGAGAGGGTTTTGTCGGATTTCCACCCGGAAGCTGATGCCGCTGCCCAAACCCGCAGGAGTTGTTACAGCCACCAAGACATTGAAGGGAACCGTCTGTCGCGCGTCCGTCAGTGCCACCACGGCAATCGAAGGTGGCTCCGCCGAGAAGGAAGCGGTGGGGGAAGGGCTGGGGAACGGATTCAAGAGTGGGGTGGGGGTCGGGGTGAGCAGAGGCGTCGGGACGGGAGTAGGCGTCGGACTGGGGACGAGAAAAGGCGTGGGCGTCGGTGCCACAACCGTTACTGGCACAGGCGTAATGGTGACCGAGGGCTGTTCGCGGGCATCTTCTTGGCAGGCCACCAGTGACAACGACACAAAAGCGGCTACACTCGCTCTCATTGCGGAGAACATCCAGCTCTGGCGGAACCTAGGGGGCTGCTGTTTCATGGGCTTTGGCTCCTCATAACACAAGCTTTGGGGTTTTGTTGGGAGAACTGAGTCTCGGCAGCGTTCAACTCAAAACCCACACAGCCCTGCTCCCTCAACTGCGAAAGCAGAGTCTCGCGGGTGCTCCTAACACTATAGATAGAGCCTCAATTTTTTGTAAACACTACGGGTGACATCTACCGCATGGGATCCGCCTCGGCGGTGAGATCTCAAGGGCGCTCAGGTTAGACTGGTAAGTGCCACAGCAAGAGGGGATCCATGGCAGCGAAGGCGGGAGCAGAACCATCTTCAGCGCAAGCAGGGCTGCAAGAGCGACCTGCTGAATTCTGGAACAGCCAGGAAGGGCCCAAAGAGGCCTGCGGGGTGTTTGGCATTCTGGCTCCCGGCGAGGAGGTGGCCAAGCTGACCTATTTTGGGCTGTTTGCCCTGCAGCATCGAGGCCAGGAATCGGCGGGCATCGCCACCTTTGAGGGGGCCTTTTGCCGAGTGCACAAGGCGATGGGGTTGGTTTCCCAAGTTTTTGACCCGGTAAATCTGGGCCAACTGAGCGGCGACTTGGCGGTGGGCCACACCCGCTACTCCACCACCGGCTCCAGCCGCGCCGCCAACGCTCAGCCGATCATTGTGGAAACCCGCCTGGGGCCGCTGGCTTTGGCCCACAATGGCAATTTGGTCAACGCCGAAGAGCTGCGGCAAGAGCTGGAAGCTGCCGACCGCCACCTCACCGGCAGCACCGACTCGGAGTGTATTGCCCACGCCATTGCCCAGGCGGTCAATCAGGGCCAAGGCTGGGTGGAAGCCACCTGTCAGGCTCTGCGCCGCTGCCGCGGGGCCTTTAGCCTGGTCATCGGCACGCCAGAAGGGCTGATCGGGGCACGGGATCCCTACGGCGTGCGCCCGCTGGTGTTGGGGTTTTTGAGCCGCAACCCCACCAGGCAGGAGCTGCTGCAGCCCCAGATGGTGGGCAGCCCTCATTGCCCCGAAGCCCCACGGTTACACTATGTCTTAGCCTCCGAGACCTGTGCTCTGGATATCATCGGAGCCGATTACCTGCGCCACGTGGAGCCGGGGGAGCTGGTGTGGATTGACCGGCAGGGGCTGCAATCGGTGCGCTGGGCGGAGGCCAACCCTAAACTGTGCATCTTCGAGATGATCTACTTTGCCCGCCCCGATAGTTGCATGCATGGGGAAAGCCTCTACTCCTACCGGGTGCGGCTGGGAGAACAACTGGCCAGGGAAGCTCCGGCAGAGGCCGACTGGGTGATCGCGGTGCCCGATTCCGGCACCCCGGCGGCCATTGGCTATGCCCGCCAGACAGGGATCCCCTACACCGAGGGGCTGATTAAAAACCGCTATGTGGGCCGCACCTTCATTCAGCCTACCCAGTCGATGCGGGAGCGGGGCATTCGCATGAAGCTCAACCCCCTGGAAGACGTGCTGCGGGGGCAGCGGATTGTGATCGTGGACGACTCGATTGTGCGGGGCACCACCAGCCAAAAGATCGTCAAGGCCCTGCGCCAGGCGGGGGCCACCCAAGTCCACATGCGCATCTCCAGCCCTCCGGTTACCCATCCCTGCTTCTACGGCATCGACACCGACAGCCAAGATCAGCTTATTGCCGCCAAGTACTCGGTGGCAGAAATTGCCGAGAAAATCGGGGTAGACTCTTTGGCCTACTTGAGCTGGGAAGGCATGCTGGCCGCTACGGGCCGGGATCCCAATTCCTTCTGCTCCGCTTGCTTTACCGGCCACTACCCCATCCCCATCCCGGAGGGGCTGAAGCGCTTCAAGCTGGCTTTGGAAACGGCAGCCAGCCGCAAAGACCGCTAGGAGCCTGGGGGGAGAGGAGGGTTCGCCGCAGTTTGCATTTGAATGCCTGCAATCGCCATGACTTTACGCCTGCGCCAGCTAGGGGATCCCATCCTGACTCAAGTGGCTGAGCCGGTCGCCGAGTTTGGGACGCCGGCTTTGCAAAACCTAATTGAAGAGATGCTCGCCACTTTGAAAGAGGCCCAAGGGGTGGGCTTGGCGGCCCCTCAGGTGGGATTCCCCCTCCAGGTCATCATCGTAGCCTCCCGTCCCAACCCTCGCTATCCTGATGCACCCCAGATGGAGCCGCTGGTCATGGTTAACCCCCGCCCCCTAGCTTGCAGCGAGGAGCAGGTGCTGGGGTGGGAAGGGTGCTTGAGCGTGCCCAACTGCCGCGGCCTGGTGGCCCGTTCCCGCGAGGTGGAGGTGGAGTACCACACCCCTGAGGGATCCCGGCAGCGGGTGGTCTGGCGGGATTTTCCGGCGCGCATCTTCCAGCACGAATACGATCACCTCAGGGGCCGATTGTTCCTAGATCGGCAGCCGCAGCAACTGCTCTCTGAGGCCGACTACCAAGCCCAGATTTTGGCCCAGCCCCCTGCCTGAGGATCCCAACATGCCCTACCTGGTCATCTACGACGGCCTGTGCAACCTCTGCGCCAGTGGAGTCCAGCTCTTGGAGCGCCTGGATCGCGGCCAGCAGTTTCGCTACGCCCCCATGCAGGATGGAGCTACCCTGGCCCAGTGGGGGATCCCGCCAGAGCAGATGGAATTGGGGATGATCCTGATCGACCTGGAGCAGCCGCAGCGCCGCTGGCAGGGCTCCGCCGCCGTCGAACAAATTGCCGCCCTCTTGCCCAGCGGATCCCTGTGGCTGGCCCTCTACCACAACCTTCCCGGCCTCAAGCTTTTGGGAGACTGGAGCTATGCCCAGATCCGGGATCACCGCTACGAGTGGTTTGGCCGCCGTGACACCCTTTATCTACCGGCTGTCTGTGAGCGCTGCCGGGATCCCTTGGCAGAAAAGGACTGAAGCTCTTTTTCTGTAAACTGCAATACTTATCTGCCTGGCCCAAGGGATCCCTTTGCCAAGTTTGAATTCCTATCCTCAAAGCTGGCACGTTTGAAAGGTTGAAGTTGAACATATTAGCATATCGAAATATTAGTATATCGAAGAATACCTTCCCGGTGAGAACTCCCCAAGTCTGAACTTGTCTTTATCCAGGGCCAAAGTAAAAATAGAAACGAAGTTAGCCGACAGGGAGTGGGCTGTGGCTACAACTGGATATGGAAAGACTAAAGCTGAAGGAGTTGCCGGCAGTTCAGGAGCCGTTCAGCTAGTCCTTAGGAGTGGCCATCCTTATGGGGGAAACGGGACTGTTGGAAGCTTTGGTGAAAAAAGCAGAAAGATTCTTCTACAGACAACGCAGCAGCATCTGGATTGGCAGGTGCAGTTTGCAGTTTGGAAGACCTTACTAAGCTCTGGCATACCTCAACTGGTGCAAGTAGCAAAAACCTATCAAGTTCCCCTGCGTCCGGTTGGAGACATCCGAGAACGATATAGAGCCGGCGAGCGGGACTTTCGCTGGGCAGATCTGAGGAGGGCCAACCTCAGCGGGCTAAACCTAAGGGGGGTGGACTTAAGCGGGGCCAGCTTGAGTCGAGCGAGACTGGGCCAGGTCAATCTAAGCCACGCCAGCCTGGTTGGAGCCAACCTCAGTCAGGCAGACCTCAGTGGTGCAGACTTGAGGGGAGCCGACTTAAGCGGAGCCAACTTGATGGGGGCCAATCTCATTGGGGCCAACCTGCGGGGAGCCAATCTAGCAGACGCCAACTTGAAGTGGGTCGTCATTTCCCGCGAAACGCAAATTGACCGCAAGTGGCAACTGATCTGGGAAATTGTCAACGGCCACGCCCAGGGGAAAAATCTAGCTCAGGCAGACTTGAGCGGGGCGAACCTGGATTGGGCTGACCTGAGTGGGGCCAACTTGGCTCAAGCAGACCTGAGGGGAGCAAGACTTGCCGGCGCCAACTTGAGAGAAGCTGACCTGAGGGGAGCCGACCTCAGGTGGGCCAACTTGGAGGGAGCCGACCTCAGGCAGGCCGACCTGGACGCCGCTTGCCTACATTTGGCCAGCCTGCGAGGAGCCATCCTTTCCCCTCAAACGCAAATTGACCGCAAGTGGCAACTGATCTGGGAAATTGTCAACGGCCACGCCCAGGGGAAAAATCTAGCTCAGGCAGACTTGAGCGGGGCGAACCTGGATTGGGCTGACCTGAGTGGGGCCAACTTGGCTCAAGCAGACCTGAGGGGAGCAAGACTTGCCGGCGCCAACTTGAGAGAAGCTGACCTGAGGGGAGCCGACCTCAGGTGGGCCAACTTGGAGGGAGCCGACCTCAGGCAGGCCGACCTGGACGCCGCTTGCCTACATTTGGCCAGCCTGCGAGGAGCCATCCTTTCCCCTCAAACGCAAATTGACCGCAAGTGGCAACTGATCTGGGAAATTGTCAACGGCCACGCCCAGGGGAAAAATCTAGCTCAGGCAGACTTGAGCGGGGCGAACTTGAGCTGGGCAAATCTGAGCGGGCTCAACCTCACCGGCGTGAACTTGGTGGGAGCCGACCTGAGAGGGGCTAACCTCTGCGGCGCAGACTTAAAGTGGGCAGAGTTGAGCAAAGCCAATCTGAGCCAGGCGGATCTGAGGGGGGCCAATCTAAACCAAGCAGATCTCAGCGGCGCAGACCTAAGCGCTGCCAACCTCAGTGGCGCCAGCTTGATCAAGACCGAACTAGCCAAGGCTAAACTCGTGGGGGCCAAGTTGACACAGGCCAAGCTCATCGGAGCCAGGCTGAGGCGGGCTAAACTGAACGGCGCAGATCTAAGGGGGGCTAGCCTCATCGGGGCCGACCTCGGCGAAGCCAAACTGGGCAAGACAAGCCTAAACTTGCCTATCTTGAGAGGGGCGGTGATTTCTGCAGAGGACAGCCCGGAGAGTCGCTGGTGGTTAATTATTCTCCATGCTTGCGCCCATTCGCAGGAGCTGAGCCGGACGGACTTGAGAGAGGCGGACTTGAGAAAGGCCAACCTTAGCCAGGCAGACCTCAGGGGGGTAAGGCTCAGCGGAGCCAACCTAAGCCGGGCTTACTTGATTGGGGCAGATCTGAGCGAGGCCAACCTAGGTGGAGCCAATCTGAAGAGGGCCAAGCTGGGTGGGGCCAACCTAACCCAAGCCGATCTCAGTGGAACCCAGCTCAGTAGGGCTTATCTGGGCAGAGCCAACCTAAGCGGCGCCGACCTGAGAGGGGCAAATCTGGAGCTGGCCAATCTGCAACGAGTGATCCTTTCTCCTGAAACCCAGATCGAGGCCAAGTGGCGGCTGGTGTGGGAGATCGTCAACGGTCACGCCTCCAAGAGAAACTTGAGTGGAGCTGACCTGAGCGGCGCCAACCTGAACTGGACTAACCTGAGCGGGGCGAAACTGGTCGGTGCAAACTTGAGGGGAGCCAGCCTAGTTGGAACCGGACTGAGGGGGGCTGACCTCAGCCGGGCCAACCTCAGCGGATCCAATCTCAGTTGGGCCGACCTAAGCTACACCAGCCTGGAAGGATCCAACCTAGACCATGCCAAGGTAGGAGGCGCAAATCTCCAGGGCGCAAGACTTGATTTTCAGTGGAAGTTGACCTGGCTCTCCCTTTGGTTCAAAAGTTTGGCGAGCGTCTGGTTTGGTTACCGCGATGTCCCTCGCCTGCTTCCTCCTGCTACCTCGGATCCCCACCGGCATCCTCTAGCCAAGGGAAACTAATGGTTGGCTCCCTCAATTTCTTTGGTTAGGGCCACGCGGCTTTGTGCCCTAGCAAAACTTTTCAAGCCAAGAGGACTGCTCTAGGATAAAGCATGTTCTTCTGAGGAGAATCCCCACAGTGTCGCACTTCACCAGCATCAAGGTTCAGTTCAAAAATAAAGAGATCCTGAAAGGCGCTTTGGTTGCCCAAGGTCACGAGGTCTTGGAAAACACTTATGTCCGGGGGTATGGAGGGAACCGTGTCCAGGCAGATCTGGTGGTTAGGCGCAGCAACGGCTACGACATTGGCTTTCGCCAACGGGGGGACAGCCTGGAGATGATTGCCGACTTTTGGGGAACGGGAGTCAGCGCTGAGGCTTTCTTAGCGCCAATCCGCCAAGCCTATACCCGCGAGCAGCTTCTTGCGACGGCCGCGGAGAAGGGATTTACGGTAGAGTCGGAATCTGTGGATGAAAAAGGGCAGATCAGGATTGTGTTGGGGCGCTGGGCTTGAGGAGGCATTATGGCGGAATATCAACAGGTTGAATACATCATCGACAAAGATGGCAACGTGATTGAGCGCGTGCTCAATGTCAAAGGCAAGGGCTGCCTTGAACTAACTGAGGAAATAGAAAGGGCATTGGGCACAGTTCAAAAAAGGGAACTGTTGCCTGAATATGACCAGGTACCAGTCATAGAAGAAGATGTCCAGCGTCAGGTGGAGCGTCTATGAATGCCCCAAACCCCTTTCTTGATCCCCTGTCTGGTTTAACCAAAGGGATCCAAAAGACTCTGGCTAGGATTCCATTTTGGAGTCGTAACTCTGAAATGAAAAGTCATGATGCCCTGCTGCGCAATCTCATGCAGGCTGCCGGTATCTCAACCTGGCGAGAGCTTCGACAAAAGGCCAAACTGAGTCGAGGAGCCCTAAATGCCCTGAGAACTGGACAGGCCGAAAAGCTGAAGTTAGCCGATCTCAATCGAGCGGCCAGCATTTTGTAAGTACCCTTGCCGAACCTTATTCAGGATTTTAGCGGAATTGAGCTAGCATCGGAGTCTGTAGAAACGGCTCAGGAATTGCAGCGGCTGCACAAACAGCTAGAACAGCAGGAAGGGCAATTGCGCCATCAAATCCGCGCCGAACTGGTGGAAAAGCTCAAGCCTCTTTTGGTGCAATATCCTACCCTGCAGCAGGTTGTGCAGAGGCGACCGGATTACCCCGCGCAGCAAGTCTTGGCTTTGCTGACCTGTCTGGGCAACTTGTTGGAAGACTGGCAGTTGGAAACCATTGGCCAGGTGTGGCAACAGGTGGCCTATGACCCAGAAAGCCACCAGCCCGATGAAGAGGATATCCAGGCGGGAGAGCCGGTCTACGTTCGCTTTGTGGGCTATCGACTTAGGGATCAAGTTTTAGTTCGAGCCAAAGTCAGTCGCACTCTACCTTCCTTGGCAGCATGACGACGTTGGCTATTGATTTTGGCACTTCCAATACGGTGGTCTGTGCCTACCAAAACCAAAAACCCCTTGCAATCGATATACCAGGGATCACCCACCGCTACGACGGCAGCCCCCCTCTAATTCCCTCGGTTCTCTTTGTCGGCCAAAATCAGCAATTTTTGATTGGGGCACCTGCCCAGGCCAAACGGGATCCCAAGCGCCTATTCAAAGGCTTTAAGCGGGATCTCTCTCAACAATTCCAGCCGGCTCCAACCTATGTGGATGGACAGGCCTACACAGCCCAAGAGGCCACGCGGATCTTTCTGCAGCAGCTTCTTGCCAAACTCCAGGCAGAGGGCTGGCAGCCCGATAAGGTGATCTTGACCGTGCCGGTGGGAGCCTACGAGGGCTATTTGCACAACCTGCAAGAGGTGTTTGGCTCCCTAGGGATCCAACAGGTCGTGTTCCTCGACGAGTCCACCGCGGCTGCTTTGGGCTACGGGATCCAGGAGCCGGGATCCCTGATTTTGGTGATCGATTTGGGGGGCGGAACTCTCGACCTCTCTTTGGTCAAAATCTTGAAGCCAGAGCAGGGCACTGCTTACCGAGCTGAGGTCATTGCCAAAACTGACCGGGCCTATGGCTGTGGCGGCGTCGATATCGATATCTGGATTGCCGAATGGGTGCTGGAGCAGTTGGGCCGCAAGCGACAGCAGGTCCCGGCCAGCAGCTTCCAGGTTCTGTGCGAGGTTGCCGAGCGGCTCAAGATCCGCCTCTCCAGCCATTCTCAGGCCAGCGAGGCCTGGCTGGATGAAGACTCCTTTGAGACCCACACTTTAACGCTTCAGCGCGAGCAACTCCAGGAGCTGTTGGAAGAGCGCGGCCTGCTGACGCGGCTGAGAGAAGCCATCGATGAGGTCATCGAGAAAGCCCACAATAAAGGGATCTCTAAACGAGATATCCACCAGGTGGTGTTGGTGGGTGGCACCAGCCTCATCCCAGGAGTGCAGCATCAGGTCATTAGCCTCTTTGGCCGCGACAAGGTCAAGTACCACAAGCCGTTTGAGGCAGTGGCCCACGGCGCTCTGGCCTTCACCCAGTTTGCCCGCCTTCAAGATCATCTCCGCCATACCTATGCCCTGCGGCTCTGGAATCCCTATTTGCAGGCGCCCGACTTTTTCCCTCTCTTTAAGAGCGGCACGGCTTATCCTGCCACGGTGGAACTGCCTCCCTTGCAGGCCAACGCCAATGGGCAAAGCCACATCAACCTGGTGGTTGGTGAGATGGCCGAGGAAGGGGCAACTGAGGTTGTTTACGATCCCGACGGTCGGATGCAGATCCGCAACAGCACCGCAGCTTCTAGCTTTCGTCCCCTTGGGATCCACAACCAGCTTTCCATTCCCCTCAAGCCGCTAGGGCGGGTGGGAGTGGATCGTTTGCAGGTCACCTTTGCCGTCGATGCCGGGCGAACTTTGCGGGTAACGGTAGTAGATTTGCAAACTCAAAAGACCCTTATGCAGCAGCAGGTGGTTGGAAGGTTAACTTGAGGTTAGGGATGGCGGAAAACTTTGATCCTGTTCTGGGTGGACAGCAACCAGCCGGATCCGATCCGGTCATGGGAGGCTTGGTGGGCATTGAGCAAGCCCTGGGCAGTCCGAATCCCAAGGTGAGAATCCAAGCAATCAAGGGTGCTCTGAGGTACGGATCCAGAGGGGCCGAGCTTGTTATCCAAGCCCTGCGAAATGATCCCAACTGGGAAGTGCAGTTTGCGGCTTGGGAGACGCTGCTGGAATCGAAGGATCCGCAGCAGGTGCAGGTGGCAAAGTCCCATCGACTTCCCCTCCGACAGGTTGGAGATGTCCGAGCAAGGTATGAAGCGGGAGAGCGGGATTTCCGCTGGGCCAACCTGAGGGGGGCCGACCTGATTGAGGCCAACCTGAGCCAGGCCAACCTGATCTGGGCCAACCTGAGCGGGGCCGACCTGAGCCAGGCCAACCTGAGCCAGGCCAACCTGATCTGGGCCAACCTGAGCGGGGCCGACCTGAGCAGGGCTGACCTGAGGGGAGCCAACTT
>NZ_JANSHO010000013.1:0-25534 GCF_047502635.1 Synechococcus sp. RC10B2 | reverse complement strand
GCTAGGCTCAAGACTCACAAGCCGCAGGGGTTTTGGTTGCAAAAGCTTGACCGAACTACGGAAACCGGCGGATTAAGAAAGTCAGCAGAACCTTGGGGCTTTGCCTTCAGGAACTGTCCAGAGGCGCTTTGACAACGCCGTTACGGGTTCTTTTGTGGACTGCGTAAGAATCCCCCGCCTTTAGGCGGTGGGAGTGTCAACTTCCTCCCCTCTGGCTGTGGGAGAGGGGCTAGGGGTGAGGGATCCAAAAGACTACAATAGCGCCAGCCCATCCTCAAATCCTCTAAACGGGATCCCTAAGGCCGTGATCTCCCTCAACTTACGGCCCAGCCTGGAGTTGACCGATGAAATCTTTGAACAGCTCTGCCGGCAGAACCCTGAGCTGCGCCTGGAGCGCACCGCCAAAGGGGAGCTAGTGGCCATGGCCCCTGTCAGCAGTGAGAGCGGACTTCGCAATGCCGACCTGCTGGGCCAGCTCTGGCAGTGGAACCGCCGCACGAGCTTAGGACTTGTCTTCGACTCCTCCACGGGTTTTGCCCTGCCCAACGGGGCTATTCGCTCTCCCGATGCCGCCTGGATTGCCAAGGAGCGCTGGCAGCAGCTTACTCCAGAGCAGCGCCGCCGCTTTGCCCCCCTGTGTCCGGATTTTGTCCTGGAATTGCGATCCCCTTCCGACGACCTGGCTGCTTTGCAGGCCAAGCTGCAGGAGTACCTCGAGAACGGATCCCAACTGGGCTGGCTGATCGACCCGGAAAGCCAGCGAGTTTACGTCTATCGCCCCGGCCAGCCCGTCCAAGTTCTGGAGCGCCCAGCTTACCTAGAAGGGGATCCCGTCCTCCCTGGCTTTGTTGCCGATCTCACCCTAGTCTGGGAATAGTTCCCAGGGAACTTGCCTATGATCGCGCTTAACCTACGGCCCAGCCTGGAGTTGACCGATGAAATCTTTGAACAGCTCTGCCGGCAGAACCCTGAGCTGCGCCTGGAGCGCACCGCCAAAGGGGAGCTAGTGGCCATGGCCCCTGTCAGCAGTGAGAGCGGACTTCGCAATGCCGACCTGCTGGGCCAGCTCTGGCAGTGGAACCGCCGCACGAGCTTAGGACTTGTCTTCGACTCCTCCACGGGTTTTGCCCTGCCCAACGGGGCTATTCGCTCTCCCGATGCCGCCTGGATTGCCAAGGAGCGCTGGCAGCAGCTTACTCCAGAGCAGCGCCGCCGCTTTGCCCCCCTGTGTCCGGATTTTGTCCTGGAATTGCGATCCCCTTCCGACGACCTGGCTGCTTTGCAGGCCAAGCTGCAGGAGTACCTCGAGAACGGATCCCAACTGGGCTGGCTGATCGACCCGGAAAGCCAGCGAGTTTACGTCTATCGCCCCGGCCAGCCCGTCCAAGTTCTGGAGCGCCCAGCTTACCTAGAAGGGGATCCCGCCCTCCCTGGCTTTGTTGCCGATCTCAGCTTAGTTTGGGAATAATCTGCCCCGAGCTGCCCTCTTTTTCCACCAGCCCTTAACCGATGGCTATCAGCAACCACGAACTTGACACTCCCACCGCCTAAAGGCGGGGGATTTTGACGCAGTTCAAAAACGAACTCGCAAAGGCGCTGTCAAGATGCCTCTAGATAGTTCCTTGAGGCAAAGCCTCAAGGTTTTGCTTACTATCTATGATCGCGTAAGCGGGACGAAGTCCTTACAAAAGTTCGTTTTTGTTTAGCGTTGCGTAGCGGAACAGCTTACCTCCGAGGAGCGCCATCGCTTTGCCTTCCTAGGCTCGGATTACGCTCCTCTGTGGACGATCTGGTTGCTTTGCAAGCCACGCTGCAGAAGTACCTCGACAACGGCGCCCAACTGGGCTGGCTAATTGACCCGGAAAGCCGAAGAATCTACATCTATCGTCCCGGCCAGCCAGTACAAGTCCTGGAGCGCCCAGCTTATCTGCAAGAGGATTCTCTGGCTTTGCCCTGGATCTCGCAACCCAACTCTGCTCTCAAAATGAGCAAAGCTCTGTATTCCGGAAAACGGTCAAGTATCACACCAGCAAGCAATAATGAGGGCAAGGCCCAGGGATCCCGACGGAGGTAAGCCTATAGGGATGAGATGTGTAGAGCAAACCCCCAGCAAGCGCGTTTGTCTAGAGCCTGGGGTTCCGCTGGTGGCTGCTGGCGTTATTTTCTTTGTGGCGCTGGCTTTGTGTTCCCTGATTTGGCTTTTTCAGGGGGGATCGCCGTTTCACTTGCCATCGGCTTGATCAGGATACAGTCACCTCTGAAGTGGTCTTTCAACCACTGCTGCCTTTACCAAAACAGATCGAGTTTTATTATGATGTAAGAGGAGCCCGAGTCAAAACTGAAACTCGAACAGACTCCGAAGGAGACGAGACAACCTATTACTACGTTACTCTCATAACTCCTGCAGGAGAAACAAAAGCTTGGTCAGCCGCCAGCGAGAGCGACGCTCGACAACTGGCAACCAAGATCCAATCGTTTCGGATGAGTGCAAAGAGTCAGCTCTTGGTGGCCAGCGATAGTTTTAACTCAGGAGATTTGTTTGCTGCACTTCTACTTTCTCTCCCAGCAGGAATGGTAGGTCTATCGCTAATACCTAAGCTAGGAAGCCGTCGGCTGACCTTTGACCGCTCCTTCTACCAGATCTTGGAGGAGCACCTCACTCCCTTTGGAATAAGGGGGCGGAAAGCTTATTCCTTCAGAGATGTTCAGCAAGTTGTAGTTGAGAGGTCAACAGATTCCGATGGCGATAGTTATTTTTCGGTGAAGGTGAATTTGGCATTGGGAGAGCCTTTATTGTACCTAGGCTTTGGTTCTGATGATAGCAAGGCAAGGGCGGAAGCAGAGCAATTGGGCCAGCTTTTGGGGTGTCCGGTAAAGCTGCCGGAGGCAACGTCTTAGGCTCAGTTTATTCTGAGCCCCCACTTGGTTTTTTGGGGACAAGTCTGGCCAAAGCTGAGACAATAACACCTGTCCACACGCTCAAGGGGATCCCCTGTGCTGCCGAAAGCTGCTCTGTGGATTTTGGGCCTGGGCCTGCTTCTGCGCTGCTTGGTGGCTGCTCTGTTGCCACCGGGCTTTGACGAAGCCTACTACTACCTCTACACCCGCCATCTGGACTGGAGCTATTTTGACCATCCGCCGCTGGTGGCCTGGACAACGGGCTTGGGGCCTGTTTTGACGGGGCAGGTGTCGGCTTTTTCGATTCGACTGGGATCCCTGCTGGCCTACACCGGCTCTTCCCTGTTGCTTTACCTGACGGCGACGCGGCTTTTTTCGCCACAGGCGGGGCTGATCACCCTGGCAACCATCAGCATCGCCCCCATTTTCTGGATTGGGTTTGGGGTGCTGACCCTGCCGGATAGCCCGCTGATGGTGTTTACGGCGGCAACCCTGTGGGTGGCTGCCCAGGAGTTTTTTCCGGCTCCCTTGGCGGAGGGGAAATTGGGGGTCTATGGGGCAGCGCGCTACCGACCGGGGCCGCGGCTGGCGCTGATTGGGCTCTTGGTGGGGCTGGCCTGCCTGGGCAAATACCACGGCCTGGCGCTGGGGTTTGGCCTGGTGCTCTTTTGTCTGCTCAGCCCGGCCCACCGCTGCGCTCTTCGGTCGGGATGGGCGCTCTTGGCGGTGGTGGGGTTTTTGGCGGCCTTCAGCCCCGTTTTAATCTGGAACACCCAACAGGATTGGGTCTCCTTCCGCTTCCAGGGGGGGCGAGCAGTGCCGGAGGCAGGGTATCAACTGCAGGAGCTGGGGCTGACGGTGCTGCAGGAGATGGGGTACCTTTTCCCGACCTTGGGGATCCCTCTGCTGGGGCTGAGCTTGGCCGAGGGTGGGCGGGTGGGGCTGGCGCTGGTTCAGGGAAGACGCCTCACGGATCAGGAGCTGAAACAGCTTTTAATCTTGGCCTGTGGGCTGCCGCTGGTGTTGGCTTTTACCTTCATGGGAGGCTACCGGCCCATCCTCCCCACCTGGCCCATGCCGGGGTTTTGGGTGCTGAGCTTGCTGTTGGGATCCCGCTGGGAACGGTGGCCAGGAGCAAGGCAGCTCTTGGCGGGGACGGCGGTGGCAGTGGGCCTGTTGGTGGCAGTGGGGCTGGCCCATGTGCGCTACGGCCTCCTCCAGGATCCCGGCGGGCTGGGCCTGTGGCCGGTGGAACGGGATCCCTCGACTCAGCTGATTGACATCGAACAGTTGCGGCGGCAGTTTCAGACGGATCCCCGCTTGGCCCAGGCTCTTGCAGAGGCGGATTTTATCTTCACCAACGTTTACTTTTTGGGCGGGCAGATCGGCATGGCCTTGGCGCCGCTGACGGAGAAGCCCCTCACCTGCCTGGATGAAGATCTGCGCGGCTTTGCCTTTTGGTCCCAACCTGAAGACTGGCTGGGCAAAGATGGGCTGCTGGTCACCTCCCAGCTGTTTTGGCCAAGAGCAGGGATCCAGGCTGTCTACGGCACCTACTTTGAACAAATTGAGCCAGTGGCAGAGGTTCCCCTGCGGCGGGCGGGCGCGGTGGCGCAAACCTTTCAGGTGTACCTGGCTCGGCAGATGCGCCAACCCTATCCCCGTCCCTACTCCCGCTTGCGCTAGCAGCCACAGCGAGATACCTTTGGGTTCAACGCAAGAAAAGACAGTCTGGAGAGCATTAGGCAAATTTTGGGCAGCAAGGTTATTCGGTTGGATCTCTAGGAAAGCATACTGGTACTTTGACGACGAATCTAAGGGCATCTAGGCCGAGGCCTTTGTGAGAGGGATGAGCGAAATGCTGGGTAAGCCAACTCATCAAGGCCGGCTTGCTCACCCCGGAAGACTGCGAGCCGTCGCCGGATGGAGCATGGGATCCCTGGCCAAAAAGCTGTTTTTGGGTGAGCTGGAGCGCCGCTTCTGCGAGCCTTTGCTTTACCCTCCGCAATCGCGTCGCCTAGCCCTGAGCCAAATCGTGCTGGAGCAAGCCCGCTGGCTGGGCCGTTGCCTGGTGAGCAGCAACCTAGAGTACGAAGCAATGGAGCTGCGCTGAGGCTATGGTTGGTTTGCTACGACGTGGTGGACGATAAGCGCCGACAACAGTTGGCCAAGCGCCTGGAACAGTGCTGCCAGCGAGCGCAATACTCCGTTGTTGAATGCCCCCTGGACACTGCCGAGCTGGAAAAGTCGTGGCTGCCTCTGCTCAACCTCGAGGAAGATAGCCTGCAGGCCTACCCTCTGGATGCCACCGCCAAACGACGTACCAAGGTCTTCGGCGGGCCTCTCCCCTACGAGCCGCCGGACTACCTTATTTTGTGAGGTTCTCAGCTTAGCCGAGACTGTAAAGTTTTGGGGCCGATCCATCGGGGGGAGCCATTGCTAGCTTTTTTTGCGGGTGCCATAAGATCTAGTAGCTTTTGCCGGGATTGGCGGGAAAATGCAGCATGACGTCCCCAAAAGAGCGAATTTTCTGAGTTGCGCTTATTCGGGGAAGCGAGGTTAACATCTGTGGCGGGAAGTCTCGGTACTTCCTCGCGAGCGCACCTTGAAAACCTCATGAGTTCAGGCTTTTCCGGGAGTAGGGTTGATCCCTACCTTTTCCCCGCAAGGGGAAGGGGTTGGATTTGGTGACAGATTGAGAACTGTCCTGGGGGTGTCTTGGGAAAAAGCCCAAGTTTACTAGACTGTAAATGTGATTTAGGGTACAGATTTATGACTACTGTCTCCGCTGCTGCTACCCCCGCTGGGACGACGCTGCTCGACATCTGGCAAGTCCTGGCCGAAAAGTTTGCCGATTACACTGCCCTCAGGGATCCCCATGCCCAGCCGGTCTTTGAGATTTCTTACGGGCAGCTCTTTCGCCGCATTCAGATCTTGGCTGCCGGTTTGCAGGCTTTGGGCATTCGGCCTGGGGATCGGGTGGCCATTTTTGCCGACAATTCCCCCCGCTGGCTGATGGCAGATCTGGCCACGCTGTTTACGGGAGCGGTCAATGTGCCGCGCAGCGCCGTGGCGGATCCGGCGGAGCTGGGCTACATTTTGCGCCATTCCGGCAGCACCGCTTTGATTGCCCAGGATGCGAAGACCCTAAGCCGGGTGCGGCCGGTTGTGCAGGAGCTGGGCCTGGAGCGGCTGCTGTTGCTTTCCGATGAAGAAGAGCCGGGGGTATTGAATTTTTCTCAGTGGCTGCAAAAAGGCCGGGAGCGCCGCTACGAGCCGCCGCGGCTGGAGCGATCCCAGTTGGCCACCATCATCTACACTTCCGGGACCTCCGGTCAGCCCAAGGGGGTGATGCTCAGCCACGGCAACCTCATGCACCAGGTGGAGAACTTGGGCGCGGTCGTACAGCC
Source organism: Synechococcus sp. RC10B2 (assembly GCF_047502635.1). Lineage (NCBI taxonomy): Bacteria > Bacillati > Cyanobacteriota > Cyanophyceae > Synechococcales > Synechococcaceae > Synechococcus > Synechococcus sp. RC10B2. The sequence continues at coordinate 19,226 of NZ_JANSHO010000013.1, read as the reverse complement.
CCAACCGGGGAACAAGGTGTTGAGCATTCTGCCCACTTGGCACTCTTATGAGCGGGCTTGCGAGTATTTTCTCCTTAGTCGCGCCTGCACGCTGGTCTATACCAGCCCCCGCTTTATCAAACAAGATTTTCAACAGGAGCAGCCCCACTATCTGGTGGCGGTGCCCCGCATCTGGGAGACCGTTTACGAAGGGATCCAGCGGCAATTTAAGGAAAAAAGCCCCCTGATGCAGCGGCTGATCCGCACCTTGATGGCGGCCAGCGAAGGCTACGTGCTCGCCGGGCGGATTGCCGGCAACCGGTCGATTTTACACTACGGCGTCAGCCCGTGGGTGCGCCTGGGGGCCCGCCTGCAACAGGGGCTGCTCTGGCCTGTCCACCGCCTGGCCGATGCGCTGATCTACCGCAAGGTGCGGCAGGCTTTGGGCCCCAATTTTCAACAGGCCATCAGCGGCGGCGGATCCCTGCCCGCCTACCTGGATCTGTTTTACGAGGTGGTGGGCATTTCCATCCTCAATGGCTACGGCCTCACGGAAACCTCGCCGGTGCTGTGCGCGCGGCGTCCTGACAACAACGTGCGCGGCACGGCGGGCCCCCCCTTGCCAGGGACGGAGTTTCGCATCGTGGATCCGGAGACGCGGCAGCCGTTGCCCCCTGGCGAAAAAGGGCTGATCCTGGCGCGGGGGCCGCAGGTGATGATGGGCTACTACAACAATCCGGAAGCGACTGCCAAGGTGCTCAGCCCCGACGGCTGGTTTGAAACAGGGGATCTAGGCTGGCTCACTCCCGACGGCCAACTGGTGATCACCGGCAGGGCCAAGGACGTGATCGTGTTGCTCAACGGCGAAAATGTCGAGCCACAGCCACTGGAAGATGCCTGCCTGCAATCTCCCTACATCAGCCAGATTGTGATCGTCGGGCAAGACCAAAAGAAACTGGCCGCCCTCATCTACCCCAACCTCGATGCCCTTAAGGCTTGGGCCGCTGAGCAAGGGATCCCGGCTGCGGAGGCCGAGCTCTTGGGCCACCCGCAGGTGCGCACGTTGATTTTGCAGGAGGTGCGGGCCCGCATCCAAGAGCGTCCTGGCTACCGGCCCCACGAGCAAATTGCCGACTTCCGCTTTTTGCCAGAGCCCCTGAGCGTGGAAAACGGCCTCATGACCCAGACGCTGAAAATTAAGCGTAACCCGGTGGCCGAGCGCTACGCCCACCTCATCCAGGAGATGTATCCGACAGGGAGCTAAGTTTGGGATCCCCGCTGTTGCTCCAGGTAGCGCCGGAAGGTCTCCGGGGGAATGGCCCCCCGGTAGGCGCCGCAGTAGTAGAGGGTGAGCACCGCCTTGTAGGCCCAATCGGTCGGCACCACGTCTGGGAAGGGGCTGGGCAAGGTGTCTGCCTGGTTGGCGGCGCAGGCTTGCAAGATCTGCTCTGTAGTGAGCTGTTCGGCCAGATCGGGGGGCAGCTCCCGCAGGTTGGCCTGGGCAAAAGCCGCTCCAGATAGGCTCAAACTGGAGAGAGCTGCCCCCACAAGAGCTGGGGTGAAGAGGTGTTGCACTTTCATTGGGAAATGAACGACGAGGAGAAATCGGCCGGGTATGTCCCTTCTCTAGGGTAGTACGGACGAAAAGAGCGTTTGGATCTGGATAGAAGTCTCAGACGCTCTGTTCCCAGATTAAGATGCAAAAAACCCCGGAAGCAAAAGGAGGGGACAGGATCCCCGAACGGCCAATTCTCTCTTTACGGGGGTGATGAAGTGTTGAAAGCGCGATAGGTCGAGGCCGATGAGCTCATCCAAAAGGCCGAGTTTTGACAGCCTGGATCCGCCGGATCCAAAGCTAATCGATGCCTGTGTGCACTGTGGGTTTTGTCTGACCACCTGCCCCAGCTACCGCGTCCTCGGCAAGGAGACAGACTCGCCGCGGGGGCGCATCTACCAGATGGACGCCCTCAATCAAGGCCAAATCTCTCTCTCGGCAGCAGTGGTTTCCCATTTCGATACCTGCCTGGGCTGTCTGGCCTGCGTTACCGCCTGTCCTTCGGGGGTGCGCTACGACCGGCTGATCGCCGCCACCCGCCCGCAGATCGAGCGCAACCACCGCCGCAACCTTTGGGATTGGCTGTACCGCCAGTTCATCTTCTGGCTCTTCCCCTACCCGGCGCGGCTGCGGCCTCTGCTCTGGCCCCTTTGGCTCTACCAAAAAATGGGGGTCGGCGCCTGGATCCGCCAAGGGCTGGCGAAGGTCTCCCCGCGCCTGGCGGCCATGGAATCCCTCTTGCCCCCTCTTGAGGTGGGGCAACTGCTGCCCAAGCGCTACCCGGAGCGGATCCCGGCGGTGGGCGAGCGCCGTTTTCGCGTGGGGCTGATTCTTGGCTGTGTGCAGCGCCTGTTTGCCCCCCAGGTAAATGAGGCCAGTATGCGCGTCTTAACCCACAATGGCTGTGAGGTGGTGATCCCGCCTGTCCAGGGCTGTTGCGGAGCCTTGCCCCACCACCAAGGGCAATTGCAGCAGGCGAAAACTCTGGCCCGCCAGATGGTGGATGCTTTTGCTGTCTACGACTTGGATGCCATTCTCATCACTGCCTCTGGCTGCGGGCATACGCTGAAGGAGTACGGCCACATCCTGGGTGAGGATCCCCACTACCAAGAGAAAGCAGCCCAGTTTGCGGCCAAAGTCAAGGACATCCAGGAGTTTCTTGCTCAGGTGGGGTTGACCGCTCCTCTCCATCCGCTGCAGCCGGATCCCTTGGTGCTGGTCTATCAGGATGCCTGTCACATGCTGCACGGGCAGCGCCTTAGCCAGGAGCCGCGCCAACTGCTGCGGCAGATCCCGGGCCTGGAGCTGCGGGATCCTGTCGATGCCGCCCTCTGCTGCGGCAGCTCCGGCGTCTACAACCTGCTGCAGCCCGAGGTGGCCGACGAGCTGGGATCCCAGAAGGTGGCCAACCTGCTCAACACCGGCGCCCAGGGGATCGTCTCCGCCAATATCGGCTGCCGCCTGCAGCTCCAGAAGCACCTGCGTCTGCAAGGCAAGGCCGGGATCCCCATTTATCACCCGATGGAACTCCTGGATCGCGCTCTCCGACCGCCCACTCCTCCTTCTAGCTAGAGCTTGAGGGCGGCACGGGGATCATAGGACTGAACCCGCTGCAGCTTTTCGTAGAGCTCCCGCTCCTCCTCCGAAACACGGGTGGGCAAATAGATCTGAACTACCGCGTAGAAATCGCCCCGCTCTCCATTGCCCTTGGGAAAACCCCTCTCTGCCAAGCGCAACTTTCGCCCCGGCTGCATGCCGGGTGGGATCCGCAGCTTCACCACTCCATCCAAGGTGGGCACCTCCACCTGGGCGCCCAAGACGGCCTCGCTGGGGCTGATGGGCAAATCGCAGTAGACGTCAAACCCCTCAAGGCGGTAGAAGGGGTGCTCCTTCAGCTCGATCTTGAGGTACAGGTCGCCGGCGCCGCCGTTGGGTTTGGGGTGGCCTTGGCCGCGCAGGCGAATCCGCTTCCCTGGCGTCATCCCTGCTGGGATGTTGACCTCGAGCACGCGATCCCCGCCCACCCGTAGGCGGCGTCTGCCCCCTTCAAAAGCTTCGGGAATGGTGAGCTGGATGGTGGCCTCCGCATCGTAGTTGGCGTTGCCGGCGGAGCTACTGCTGCGATCCGCACCTGAGTTGCGCACCCGGCCCAGCAGTTGATCGATGAAGTCTTGAAAATCCTCAAATTGGCTGAAATCGACGCCACTGCCAAAACCGCTTCCCCCAAAGTCTTCGCTGAAGGAGCTGTCGCCAAAAGGGCTGCTGCTGTAAGGCTGGCTGTAGGTATCCCGCCGGTAGCGGAACCCGCCCTGCTGGTGGTACTGGCCAAATTGGTCGTATTGCCTGCGTTTGCCGGGATCCGAGAGAACTTCGTAGGCTTCGTTGATCTCCTTAAACTTCTCTTCGGCAGCTTTGTTGTTCGGGTTAACATCCGGGTGATATTTTCGGGCCAGGCGCCGATAGGCCTGCTTGATCTCGTCGGCGGTGGCCGTCTGGCTGACCCCCAAAATCTTGTAGTAGTCCTTGAAATTTTGCATGGAGGCGTCCGCAGGCAAGTCACTGAGAAGGGTCAGAAAACCAAGAGGCCAGGCATCAAGGGATCCCTCCCTCTGACCTGTTGACGAAAAGAGAAAGAGGCGGGCTAGACGCTATCGCCCATCCCGTCCCTCCCCATTATCGATGCTCCAGACAAAGGCGGGATCCGCCCTGCGGGCCCCAGGGGGATCCCATTGTCGTTACTTGCTCTCGGTGAAGTCGGCGTCGATGACGTCGTCGCTGCCGCCGGAGGTTGTCCCAGAGGTGGAGCTGGAAGCGGCGCCGGGCTGCTGATAGAGCTCGCTGCTCATGGCGTAGAGGGCCTCTTGCAGCTCCCGCTCTTTGCTCTGGATGGCGCTGTCGTCGTCCCGCTGGATGGCCTCCCGCAGCTCTCGCACCAGGGTCTCGATTTGGCTGCGCTTGCTGGCGGAGACCTTGTCTCCCAGCTCCTTCAACTGCCGCTCAGCCTGGTAGGCCAGCGAGTCGGCCTTGTTGCGGCGCTCGATTTTCTCGCGGCGGGCGCGGTCTTCGGCAGCGTATTTTTCCGCCTCGGCGATCATGCGCTCCACCTCTTTGCTATCCAGCGTGGAGGCGCCGGTAATGGAAATGCTCTGCTCCTTGCCGCTGCCCTTGTCTCTGGCCGTCACTTTGAGGATGCCGTTGGCGTCGATGTCGAAGGTCACCTCGATCTGCGGCACACCGCGGGGAGCCGGCGGGATCCCGTCCAGCTTGAAGCGGCCCAGGGACTTGTTGTCGCGAGCCAACTCCCGCTCCCCTTGCACCACGTGGATTTCCACCGAGGTCTGCCCATCTTCGGCGGTGGAGAAAATCTCCGACTTGCGGGTGGGGATGGTGGTGTTGCGCGGGATCAGCTTGGTGGCGATACCGCCCAGGGTTTCCACCCCCAAAGACAAGGGGGTGACATCCAGCAACAGCACGTCTTTGACCTCGCCCGCCAGCACGCCAGCTTGGATGGCAGCACCCACGGCCACCACCTCGTCGGGGTTGACAGTTTGGTTGGGCTCTTTGCCCAGCAGCTCCTTCACCAGCCGCTGCACCGCCGGGATGCGGGTGGAGCCGCCCACCAGCACCACTTCGTTGATGTCGGCCTTGGTGAGCTTGGCATCCCGCAGGGCCTGCTCCACCGGCCCTTTGCAGCGCTCCAGCAAGTCGGCGCAGAGGTGTTCAAACTGGGCGCGGGAGAGCTTCAACTCCAGGTGCTTCGGACCATCGGCCGTGGCGGTGATGAAGGGCAGGTTGATGGTAGTCTCGGAGACGCTGGACAGCTCGATCTTGGCCTTCTCGGCGGCTTCCGTCAGCCGCTGCAGGGCCTGCCGGTCTTGCCGCAGGTCGATCCCTTCCATTCGCTTGAACTCTTCGGCCATCCAGTCGACGATCTTCTTGTCGAAGTCGTCGCCACCCAACTGGGTATCGCCGCTGGTGGCCTTCACCTCGAAGACGCCATCCCCCACCTCCAGAATGGAGACGTCGAAGGTGCCACCGCCCAAGTCGAAGACGAGGATGGTCTCGTTGTTGCGCTTGTCCAAGCCATAGGCCAAGGAAGCCGCCGTCGGCTCGTTGATGATGCGCAGCACTTCCAAGCCGGCGATCCTCCCGGCATCTTTGGTGGCCTGCCGCTGCGAGTCGTTAAAGTAGGCCGGGACAGTAATGACGGCTTGGGTGACCGGTTGGCCTAGGTAGCGGCTGGCGTCTTCTACCAGCTTGCGCAGCACCATGGCCGAGATCTCTTCGGGGGCAAATTCCTTGTTCATGCGGGGTGAGTACAACTTGACATTGCCCCGCTCATCCCGCCGCACCTGGTAGGAGACCCGCTTGGCATCGACGTTCAGCTCATCGTACTTGCGCCCGATGAACCGCTTGACCGAGTAAAAAGTGTTCTCGGGGTTGAGCACTGCTTGGCGACGGGCCATCTGGCCCACCAGGCGCTCCCCATCTTTGGTGAAGGCGACCACCGAGGGTGTGGTGCGAGTACCCTCAGCATTGGCGATGACGGTGGGGACACCCCCCTCCATTACGGCGACAACCGAGTTGGTTGTGCCCAAGTCAATTCCTACAACTTTTCCCATCGGCTCCTTGTTCTCCTTTTGTTCAAGACGTGACCTCGGCTACCGCCGCCAGGCTGTATGAAGTAGCTTGGGCAGCCAATCCGTGAAAATTCAGCAGGTATTTAGCCGTTTCCTAGGTCGATCCTAACCAGCAGGGCATCTGGGTCAGGGCGAGAATGCCGCCCATTTCTGGCGACTGGAAGGCAGAACAGTTACGGATCTCCGTACCTGCCGCGGCCTTGCTTCCAGGACCGGTTGGGGCAAGGGCGGCTAGCTCTGGATAAGCTGCAGGGCTTCCAGGCTGCGGGCTACAACGGTTTCGGCCAAGGGCAGGTAGCCCATCTCTGCGGCCAGAGCTTGTCCCTCGCTGAGGGCCCAGCGCAGCACTGCCCGCAGGGCGTTGGCCATGGCGGGATCCCGATACTGGCGGTAGGCCAGGATCCAGGTGTAGGTGACGATGGGGTAGGCCCCCGCGCCGGCGGGATCGGGCACAAAAGCCCGCAGGTTGTCGGGCAGCTCGATTTCGCTCAGGGCCAGGGCCGAGGCTTCCGGGGTGGGGAGGACGAACTCGCCGCGGCGGTTTTCCAGGGCCGCCACCGACAGATCCAGGTCGCGGGCATAGACCGATTCCACATAGCCGATCACCCCTTCGCTGAGGAGCATCTGGGCGCTCATGCCTTCGTTGCCTTTCACCCCAATGCCCACCGGCCACTCCAGGGACATGCCGACGCCGATCTCGGAGGCCCAGGTGGGGTCGATGGCGGCCAGGTGGCGGGTAAAGGTGTCGGTGGTGCCGCTGCCGTCGGAGCGGTAGCAGACGGCGATGTGCAGGTCGGGGATCTCCAGGTCGGGGTTGAGGGCCAAAATCTGCGGATCCCGCCACTGGGTAATTTGGCCGCGGAAGATCTGCACCAACACCGAGCGGGACAGTTTGAGGCCGGAGCGGATCCCGGGCAGGTTGTAGCCGACGGCAATGCTGCCTGCCGTCATCGGGATCATGACCACGCCCCGCTTGACTTCGGCAATTTCGGCATCGGTCATGGCCACGTCGCTGGCGGCAAAGTCCACCGTCTGGTCGATAAATTGGCGGATGCCGGCGGCGCTGCCCACCGGCTGGAAGTTGATTTCGACTTTGGGATCCACCTGGCGGTAGTCGGAAAACCAGCGCAAATACAGGGGAGCCGGGAAGGTGGCCCCGGCCCCGTTGATCAACAAGGTCTCAGCGGCAAGCTGGCTGTCGGCAACAGGGCCAGCCTGCCCAGAACGGGATCCCCTTTGGCAGGCGCTCAGGCCAGCAGCAGCCAGCAACGACAGCAGCATTTCTCGGCGGCGAAGGCGGGGCAGTTGCACCATAGCTGAGGCGCTCCAAGCTCTCCGCCCCGATCCTTGTCTTGCCTACGGAGCCCTGTCAAGGGTGGCCATCCTGAGCTCTGGGAAGCACCAGAGGGGACAACCTTCCGCAAAAGGCAGCTTCTTCCCTCCACCAACTTGTCGCCGATCCTTGCAGGATTCGCTGCGCTCTTGGGCAACAGTTGGGATCCCAACCCCGCTTCTGGATCCAGAGTAAAAAACGAAGCTTGAGCGAGAAAAACAAAGAAAAACAGCGAAAAAAAGAGAACGAGAGAGTTGAGTTCTGCAGCAACTGCAGAGGGATCCTCAGGCCAAAGCCTTATCTGGCAAGGCTTAGCCGGTTTGGGGCCGGATCCCCCCTGCCTTGGAAAAATCTTGACATATCTTGGAATAGGGCAATATATTGTGGGTTCTGTGCAGAAATCCTGCGCTGTTCACATCTCGGTATCTGGGGGACTACTATGCCGACTTTGACTCGTTCTCCCTGGACACTGCGAGACAGCGAAAAGCTCTATCGCATTTCTGGTTGGGGGGATCCCTACTTCCGTATCAACGCCGCCGGTCATGTGGAGGTAACCCCAAAGGGCTCACAGCAGCAGGAAGGGGGCATCGACCTGTACCACCTGGTAACGGATCTGGTGGCGCGGGGTTTGCAGTTGCCTTTGTTGATTCGCTTTCCCGAGATCGTGGCCGACCGCATGCGGCGGATTTGTGAGAGCTTTCAGCAGGCCATCGAGCGCTTTGGCTACCCCAACGTCTACCGAGGGGTTTACCCGGTCAAGGTGAACCAGCAGCGCCACCTGGTGGAAGAGGTGGTCAAGCACGGCCGTGCCTACCACTTTGGCCTGGAGGCGGGATCCAAGCCGGAGCTGTTGATCGCCCTGGCTCTGCTGGATACACCTGGGGCTTTGTTGATCTGCAACGGCTACAAAGACCGCGACTTTATGGAAACGGCCCTCTTGGCCCAGCGGCTGGGGCGCACCCCCATCATCGTCCTGGAACGGCTGCAAGAGCTGGAGCTGGTGCTGCAAGCTGCCGACCAACTGGGCATTGACCCCATCTTGGGGGTGCGGGCCAAGCTGTCCGCCCAGGGCAGTGGCCGCTGGGGCACCTCGGCTGGGGATCGGGCCAAGTTCGGCCTCACGGCCACCGAGATGTTGCAGGTGGTGGAGCGGCTGCGGGAAGTCGGCAAGCTGCACTGTCTGCGCCTGTTGCACTACCACATCGGCTCGCAGATCTCGATGGTGAGCGTGCATGGGCGGGCCGTGCGGGAGGCCAGCCAGATCTACATCGAGCTGGTCAAGCTGGGGGCGCCGATGGGCTATCTGGATGTCGGCGGCGGCTTGGGGGTCGATTACGACGGATCCCAGTCCACCAGCCACTTTTCCCAGAGCTACAGCCTGGAAGATTACGCCGCCACCGTGGTGCAGACGGTGCTGACCGCCCTGCAGCCGCACGGGATCCAGCCGCCGGTGCTGGTGACCGAAAGCGGGCGGGCCCTGATGTCCCACCAGTCGGTGCTGGTCTTCGACATCCAGGATGTCAACGCCGCCAGCCCCTACCCCATGCCCACCCAGCTCACCTCCGATGCTGAGGTGATCCAAAAGCTGAACCAGCTCTACTACGAGATCCGGCCCGAGACCCTGGTGGCCGACTATCGCCGCTGCCAGGAGCTGAAAGAGGCCGCCCTGCGCCAATTTACCGAGGGATCCCTCAGCTTGCAGGAGCGGGCCGAGGTGGAGCGGCTGTTTTGGAACTGCTCCGACAAGATCTGCACCTTGGCCTACGAGCAGTACCAGGCAGGACAGCCCGTGGCTGTAGATCTCCTGGAGCTGGACGAGATGCTGGCCAGCATCTACTACGGCAATTTCTCCCTGTTCCAGTCCCTGCCGGATAGCTGGGCCATCGGCCAGGTCTTTCCCATCATGCCCATCCACCGTCTGGAGGAGGAGCCGCGCCAATGGGCTACCTTGGCGGATCTAACCTGCGACAGCGACGGCAAGATCAACCGCTTCTTTGGCGAAGACGGCCAAATCACCTCGGTCTTGCCGCTGCATGATCCCGACGGGCAGCCCTACCTGCTGGGGGTGTTCTTGGGAGGTGCCTACCAGGAGATCCTGGGGGATCTGCACAACCTCTTTGGCGACACCAACGCGGTGCATGTCCGCACCCGTCCTGGCGGCTATCACGTCTCCCAAGTGATCAAGGGAGACACGATTGCTGAGGTGCTGAGCTGGGTGCAATACACCAGCGAAGACCTGGTGGAAGCCCTGCACCACGCCACTGAAGCCGCGCTACAAAGGGGGCAGATCACTCTAGAGCAGGCTAGGGCGCTGCAGCAGCACTTTGAAGACAACCTGCGGGCCTACACTTACCTGCACCGCTAGCTGCCCCTCTGCCATCCCGGCTTTAGCTCGTGGGGGTGGTGGGGGTAGCTGAGATCTGCGCTGTCCTCAGTGCCGGGAGTAGGTCACGGAAGGGGTGGGCTCTATGGCCCCCTTTTTCTCATTGGACAGCTGCCGGCCTGAGCAGAGGTGCTCCTTACCCGGCAACCTGAGCTAGACACGGGTTTGATCCACAGCCAACCAAAAAAAGCAGCGTCACGCCAGCTATCCCTGCCCGCTGGCAACGTACTCTCAAGCCCGGCGAAGAAAGTTGACCAACGCCAACAAAACCAAAGCCCCAACGGTTGCCATCAACAATTTCCCCAGCAGACCTGTAGCCCATAAGCCGAGCAAGTTAAAAAGGTATTCTCCTACAACTGCTCCGCAAATGCCGACAATGATGTTACCGATCAGGCCAAAACCGTAGCCGCGCTGGATAGACCCTGCCAGCCAACCGGCAATTGCCCCGATCACTAGAGATCTCAGTACGCTTTCCATGCCCTTTGCTCCTTCTTTTCTCGAGACAAATCCACTCCACCTCCAGCTTCTTTCGAAGTCGAGACAGAGCCTGGCAGTGACATGATAACTGCAGGGATCCCTTGCTTTCCACGGCTCCCCAGCTCTACAAAAGGAAAGACTGGCAGGGTGAGATCTGCCAGCCTAGGTTAGTTCCCTGGAAGTGAGCTGAGAGCGTCGTTGCCAACGACTTCAACCCAGTTCCAGTCTCTGCCGTTTCCCCCCCCCTCCCGAAGTGATCCGGATCACGCGGCAAAGGTTCTTTAGAAGCGGCCCTGCTCCCCACCTCTGACCGACAAAGGTCAAAGCAATGGAGGCAGAGCCCTAGAACAAGGGCAATTGCTGCTCTTCCCAGTCGGCGGGGCTTGGAGGATCCACCTCCTCCTCGTTGGCATTCCCTTCCGGCAAGGGATCTGCTGCTTCCGCCAGCAACTGACGGGCAGCCGCCAGCAACTCGTTGCGCAAGGGGGCCAGATCGCTGCGGTCGGCCAGATAGTGCTCCAGGGCCGTCAGGGGCTCTAGACAACTGGGATCCAGGGCCGGCAGGCGAATGCGGCTGGGGCTGACCACGTCTGGGACGAGAGTATAGCTGAAGGCAGGGGCGAGGGCCTGGTGCAGGGTCCGCTCGTCAACGCAATCGAGCTGGTCAGGGCGGAGGCGGTAGATCAGGCGCAGGATGGAGCCGGGTACAGGGGCCTTGGCAATGGCCTCCAGCAGTTTGGCCTGCACCTCTTGGGGGGGATAGGGGGTGAGATCAAGGCGGATGGAGTGAAAGGTGCGGGTGGGCAAGGGCAAAAATTCGTAGCTCGCCCCCGTGGCCGTCACCTCTGCCAACACACAACCTTTTTCCTCTTGTTCCTCCCCAAAGTCGACTCGCTCAATGCTGCCGGGATAGATTACCAAGGGATCCCGACACAACACCTGGTGACGGTGCACATGACCCAAAGCCACGTATTGGTAGGCGGGCCGCGCCAGCAGCGACAGGGGCACCGTCACTCCCTTGCCCACCGAAAGATGCCGCTCCGTCCCGTAGCGGGCTGTATCCACCATCACATGGGCCAACAAAATCGCCGGGATCCCTGGCTGCAAAGTGCGGATCTCCCCTTCCAGAGCCAGATCGAGGCGCTGCAGGAGCTGCTGAGTGAATACTTCGGCATTGAGATCCAGGCTCTCCTGGCGGGCAAGCAGGGTGGAGCGGTTTAGCCAAGGCAAGGTGGTCACCTGCACCGGGCCGCTGCGAGTTTCAATCCAATGGGTCTGCAGCCGATCCCCCACAACGAATCCCGCCACCCCCAGAGCGCGGTAGATGGCCAAGCTGTTGCCCTCTTGCCCCTGCCCGTACTGGTCGTGGTTGCCCACCAAGAGAACGGTCGGGATCCGGGCATCGGCCAGGCGGCGAAATTGTTGGGCAAAGAGCTCTTGGTGCAGCGGCGGCGGCGTCGCGTCGGGAAAGGCATCGCCCCCAAACAGCACCAGATCCACAGCCTGATCGAGGGCATGATCAATGCATAGGCGCAAAGAAGCGACAAAATCCTCCAAACGCGTGTTCAGCCCCGTAGCTGGGTTGATGGAGCCGTAGGCCAAGCCACTGCCCAAATGAATATCGGAAAAATGCAGCAGCTTCACCATCTCAAGCAGCCTTGAAGCCCTTCCATCCGTTGCCCTCACTCCTGCCCGCCGTTTGCCTGCCTTGCCAACTTTTGGATTGGCACCCCACTCGGAGTCAGATGAGGAATCCCCGCTGAAGCTAAGCCTGTCGGCGCGGCCTGGCTCGATCCAAACGCAAAGGTCGGCCCATAAATTCCTGGCCGTTGGCGACGTCGATGGCCTCCTCTTCCTCGGCCTCCGTGGCCAAATCCACAAACGCGAAGCCCCGTGTCTGGCCCGTTTCTCGGTCTATCGGGATTGTAACCGACTTAACGTTCCACCTCTGCTGGAAGAAAGCTGCTAGCTCTTCTGTTGAGGCTTTATAGTTTAGGTTTCCCACAAAAATGGTCATGGCAATTCAAGCAAAGCAAGGCGCGAATCGGAAAGAGCGGCAACCAAAGCTCAAGGTACTTCACTTTTATCACGGGGCCCCGCCTAATCGCACAACATGACAGGATGTAAAGGGATCGCCGCTCAAAAATCTTCGCACTTTCCCATCCAAAATGTGCTTTTGTCAAACTTTACGGGCGTGTACTTTTCCCGCTCCTTTGTTGAGTTTCCCCTCCAGCTCTGGCTCGACCGGTATCCGGAGGCCCTTGTCGTTTTGTTGCAACTTGTTAAACTAGATTGTTAAGATATGTATTGTCCTGCTTGCAGTGCTTGTTGGGAGCAGCGCTGGGATATCCTAGCGCGAGTCTCTCACCTACCCTAAGAGTCTCAAGGTGACGACAATGGAGGAAACGCTAGGTCTCTCTCTGGAGCAAGAATTTCGCCAGCGGGCTTTCGAGACGCTGGTAGCTCGCATGAGCCCTGAGCAGGCCAAGGACATCCTGGTCAAGCTGCACAAGCAAATGCTGTTGCAGGAGGCCACCTACCGCCAGTTGCTGCGCCATTCTCTTGAGGTTTGATGCACGCCCTTTCGTTTCCCACCTGGTGGATTCACATTGCCAGCGTCTTGGAATGGCTGGCGGCCATTGTTTGCGTGTGGCAGTTTGGGGAGCGAACGGGCCGGCCAGAGTGGCGCGGCTTGAGCTGGGCGATGTTGCCTGCTCTGGTGGGGGCAATGTGTGCCATTACCTGGCACTGGTTTGACAACGATCCCGCCCTCAACTGGGTGGTAACTGCCCAGGCGAGCTTGACACTTCTGGGCAATTGCACTCTGGCCTGGGCTGCCTACCGCATTTGGCGGGCGGAGCAGGCGGATCAGTCCCTTGGGAGGAGGGATCCAAGCTAGGCGATGGACAGTTTGTTTGCCCTTTCTCTATTTCCCTATTTGGCCTTCTTGTTTTTCCTGTCGCGGCTCCGCCGGATCCCGCGCCTGGCTTTGATCGGGTTTTGGCTGCTGCTACTGTTTGTGGCCGTCAGCATCCCGGCAGGGTTGTATGCCCAACTGCATTACGGCACTTCCCTGGCCAATGTGGATCCCTTGCATGGGGGAGCAGAGGCTTTCCTCACCCTCTCCAACATTCTGGTGGCCCTGGGCTTCAAGCAAGCCATTGACCAACAGGGATCCCCAGAGGTCGAGGAAGACAGCTCCGAGTTGTATTGACCTTCTCCCCAGTCCGGATTCTTTCTCGCTTGTCGCGAGCTACAGGGGCGGGAGACTGCCATATGTTTGTGGGGGAGGCCATAACCCCAACCTGGACCTAAGCCCAGATACTGACAACGCTGCACCCTCCCCAAACGGGGTGGGGCTGGCGAACATGGCATAGAAGGCGGCTGATCCCCAGCCCCCCTTGCATCCTCCCGTATACGGGGGGAAAGGGGGAGGACGGGGCCTGCGCCGCCAAGGTTTTGGTGATTGCAAACAAGCCCGAGCCAGTCCTTCGGCCCTACCCGCTGCCGAGCCCAAGCACTCCGTGCTGCTGACGCAACTATTCCCAGCTTCTCTGGCAGAGGCAGAGGGGAGCTGAACAGCAGACGCATCGCTTCGGCACGGCTTGGACTGAATGTAGAATGGAAGTCCAGACGGGATGTCTGCTGTTGTTTATTCTGAGAGACCTGCCGGATGGTGGCCACCCTTTCTGTCCCCAAAGCCAAGCTGAAAAACCCGCCTCTGCGCATCCATCGCATGGGTGACAAGGTGCTGCGGCAGCCGGCCAAGCGCGTCAGCCAGGTCAACGACGAGATCCGCCAGTTGGCGCGAGACATGCTGCAGACGATGTACAGCGCCGATGGCATTGGCCTGGCAGCTCCCCAGGTGGGCATTCCCAAGCGCTTGATTGTGGTAGATCTCTATCCCGATAAGCCGGAAGTGCCACCGCTGGTGCTGATCAACCCGGAGATCCGCGAGTACCTCGGCGAAGTTGTAGCCGGCCAGGAAGGCTGCCTTAGCATTCCGGGCGTCTTCTGCGAGGTCATGCGGCCGCAGGGGGTGGTGGTTTCGTTTAAGGACGAAACCGGGCGGCCCCGCACCCTCCAAGCCGACGACCTGCTGGCGCGGGTTATCCAACACGAAATCGATCACCTCAACGGTGTGCTGTTTGTGGATCACGTGGAAAACGAGCTGCTGTTGGATCAGGAGCTGCGCAAGCACGGCTTCCAGATGCAAGATGTGCAGCGCAAAAACAGCACACTTGCCACCCCTCCACCGAAACCTCGCTAGGTCATTGCCGCAGGCGCTGCGCCAAGAGCTGTTCTTCTAGAGCAGCAATGCGGTTGTAGGCAGCGGTTAGCTGGGCGCTCAGGCGCTGGATCTGGGCTTCAGGAGCAAGTTCATACGCCGGGCTGCGGTTGCTTACTACAGGGGGATCCTCCTCCAGCAAAAAGTTGTGGCTCCCATCTTCCACCAAGTCTGAGGTGAGAACGCTGTAACGGGAGGGGGCGGGGGCATTTTTTTTAGCCTCCTGCTTTGCCAGGAGAGCAGCCGCCACCTGCTCCGGCATCCGCTCGATGGCAGCTTTCAGCTCCTGAATTTGCAACTCCAGACGCTCAAAATAGTGCTGCAAGGTTTCGCTCATAGCTGCCCCGGTTCTGACTCTTTACTTTCATTGAAAGAGATAAGTTCTCGCTCCTCCCCTTCTTCCCCCAGATCATTTAACGATTACGCGGTTGGAGCACTAAAGTCGGCTTCAGGAGTTTGCCCTATCAAGCCAGTCCTGCTGGCTGGCGTCGGCCACAATTGAGACAGGCTCTCTCCAAAGTTTTTTCCAGAGCAGGTTCCTCTCTATTTCCAGGCAAAAAATGCAGGATGCGGTTCCCCCCTCGTCACAACAGGGCTATACCTTGCCCGTGTTTGCGGTGGCTGCTGCTAAAGCCGCTCTCCGCCGCCTTCTGGGGATCCCTTTGGAGCAGGACGGCGCTCATCCTGTCATTGCAGTGCAGGTGGAGCCCCAGTTCCCTGATGTTTGCATCCGGATCCCAGTGGAGCAGGTGGCTGCTCTCTCGGAGAACACCGCTTTGGCCATTACCCGTTCGGATCCCGGCCCTCATCTGGATCTCACCCGCAACACGCCGGTCTGGGCCTGGGTGGGCTTGGAGGAACGGGATCCCGCCACTCCGCCTTTGCTCCTGGAAGCGGGAGAGGGGCTGGGGCGGCATGCTGATGGCAGCCCGGCCATCTATGCTTACGCTCGGCGCCTGTTTGAGATCAATCTTTCGCCTGGGATCCCGGATGGGTATCGCCTGCGGGTGCGCATCATCTTGCCGGAGGGAAAACTCTTGGCGGAGCGGACTTCCAATGCGGCGTTTGGGGTGCTGGAGGGACTGGCTCTCTTGGGAACGCGGGCCGAGGTGGAGCCTTCTGCCAGTGCCGAGAGCCTGGAGCGGGCCCGCCGCGAATTGCAACAGAAATTGGCCAACCACCGGCATCTGGCCTTTTGCGTGGGCAGCCATGGGCAGCAGGTGGCCTTGCGGCAAGGGATCCCAGCAGAACAAATTCTACTGGTGGCCAATTGGATCGGGCCGCTGCTGGTGGAAGCGGCATTGCGAGGGGCAGACTCGATTCATTTGATCGGCTACCACGGCAAGTTGATCAAGCTGGCGGGGGGCATTTTCACCACTTCCAGCCATGTGGCCGATGCCCGCCTGGAGATCTTGGCGGCAGCCCTCATCCGCTGCGGGGGAACAGCCGAGCAGGCGCGGCAGGTGCTGGAGCTGAGGACGGTAGAGGCAGCGGTGCAGTATCTGAAGGATCTGGGCTGGGCAGAGCCGGTGCTGCAGGAGCTTTCCCGACAAATCCGCCAGCGGGCGACAGCCTATGTGCAAAAGTATGCCGCTCGATCCCTGCCGGTGCAGGTAACCCTGTTCGATCGCCAGGGCCAGGTCTGCGCTCAGGCGGGGATCCCAGGTCGTCTCGATTGAGACAAGGACGCCGCCACCCTACCCCAATCCTGATATGGCTCCCTTTTCAGGGAAAAAAGCGAGCAAAAGAAAGCTGGAGAAGCAAAGCCGCTCCCCCAGCTCCTGCCCATCGAAGTCAGTTTGGCACTTGGATCCCAGTCCTAATTCCCGGCAATCCTAACCGTATCCACCCGCCAGCGAGTGGCTCTGCCAGAAGTTGTGCCAGAAGACCGATAGCGGAAGGCAATGTAAACACGGCCAGGAGGTTGGATCCCAGATAGAGAAATGTTTCCAGAATCCACAAATTGGCCTGTAGAGGGATTGGGAATCGTCAGGGCCGTCCAAGTGGCTGCCTGCACCGCCGCCGGAGTGCCCGCACCGTTGTAATCGGTGGAGTAAAGAACGCTTAGTTGCGGAAAAGGAACGCCGCTATCGGTAAAGGAACTCTGATTGCGGAAGGTCAGAACCGGGTTGTTGGCCGAAGCCAGGTTCAGAGGCGGAGTAATCAGCCAATCATCACCCGGTTGCTGGCCGCCGAAGGCGTTGGCCTCGGCATAGGAATTGACGCAGCGCCAAGAGCGGGTGGTGTCGCCATCCACATCCACAATCTGCCAGCCAGCGGGAGCGGGGTTGCAGTTGTCAAAGTCTTCGGTTAGAGGCAGGTTAACTGGAGGAGGTGTTGGTGTTGGAGTTGGCGTGGGCGTTGGGGTCGGCGTCGGTGTAGGGGTCGGGGTTTGCGTTGGGGTCGGGGTGGGGGTTAGGGTCTGGGTTTCGGTTGGCGTCGGCGTCAGGTTCAAGCCGACGATCACCGGGTCGTGATCGGAAGAACGGAAGGGATCCGGGGCGTAAAAGAGGCTCTGCTGTGAGGCGCTCTTGAAGCTCGTGGTGTAGTCCAGGCTCACTGGCTCGTCGGCGTTGATGTGCCACTTGGCCGACCCGGTCACTTGCGGCCTCAAGCTGGCGTTGGCCAAGGCGTGATCCAGGGATCCCCACTGACCTTGGAAGCTGAAGGAATAGCTGTTGGGGCCGTTGAGGTTGGTAAATCCGCCCTCCTCCAAGACTTTGATCGGGTCTTCCTTGGCGTAGGCGTTGAGATCCCCGATAATCAGCACATCCGGATCGGTGGAGCCGGTGGGGTTGGTGGACAACCAGTTCAGGATTTCCTGGGCAGCCCGCCTGCGGTTGCCGTTGCAATTGCCCTGGAAGGGATCGTTGTCGACAGGATCACAGGGGGATCCCTTCGACTTCAAGTGGTTGACCACCACCGTGAAGATGGCGTTGTTGCTCTTCTGCCGGAAGGTGACGGCCAAGGGAGGGCGGTGGCGACGAAGCGAGGGATCTTGGGTGAGTTCCCCGGTATCCAGAAAGGCGGGGTTGGTGCCAGGCGCAATTTCAACCGTAGCCGGCTTATAGATGAAACCATTGGTAATGGCATCACCGCCTAGGTTGGCTACCCCTACATCCACAAAAGCGTAGGTTCCCGGCCCCATGACCTGGTTGAGACCGTTCACCAAATCTTGGATGGAGCTGTTCGGGCCATAGCCGTCGTTTTCCAGCTCGTTCAGGCCCACAATATCGGCGTCCATGCGGCGAATCGCCTCGATGATCTTGTCCCGCTGGCGGGTGAACTCTGCGGCGTTCCTGGCCCCTCGACACTCGGAATTGTTGGGGAAGCAAATGTTGCCGAAGGTGTTGAAGTAGTTGAACAGATTGAAGCTGGCCACCTTCAGGGATCCGCCTACCGCGGGTGGAGTTTGCGGGCGAGGGTTGACGGACTGAAACGTCGGCAAGTTGCTGGGATCGTTGGGGTGGATGCGGTAGTCGATGGTGGCATCCACGTCGCCAGCGACGTTCCGGCCCCGTAACTGAGTCATGATCCCAACGATGTTGCTGACGCGATCCCCGCCCCGCACCGTGTTGGCAGCGCTGAGACCGCCAGGAGTGGGATAGATAACCGGATCCGGGTTTTGGGTGAGCAGCCGGTCATCGATGCGGATCCGTTTGCGGTTGTTCTCTTCCTGGAGGGCGGCCGCTTGGCTGGGATCCGCAATTTGCGTGGGGGTGAACAACCGCTCTGTGGCTACACTCAGCTCCCCGTGGCGTCCCAGCAGGAAAGAGTCGGTTACAAACAGGGGCTGGTTGCCGAAGGTAACCAGCATGCCCTCCAGAGCTTCCCGCTGCTCGGGAGTTAGCGGCAGAGCGATCTGAACCGGAGATGGCAGGGGATTGTTGGAGCTGCAGATAGTGAAGTTGGTAACGTTGGAGATCTGAGTTTGCTGGCGAAACTCGGCCACTCTCCCCGTCACCTGTACCCTATCCCCCAGGCTGACGTTGTTGGCCGTACCGCTGAAAACGAAGATGCCATCGGAAGTGGCCGGGTTGCCGTCGCCATCATCCTGCAGGTAGTAGCCCTGAAGATAGGTTTGGTTGGCTACTCCTTCGTTCTCAAAGTCTCCCACCACGATCCCGGAAACGGTAACAGTTTGGTCTACCAGCGGCGAAGCGAAGCCAGTGCCTTGGACAGTGCCAATCGGGGTCACGTTGGCGTTCGGATCACAGGCTCCTAAAGGAGGTGTCGGCGTCGGCGTGGGTGTTGCAGTCGGCGTCGCTGTCGGTGTTGCGGTGGGCGTGGCTGTCGGGGTGGGTAAAGGAGAAACTGAGAGCACTAGGCAAAACATTAACGCTGCCATCAGTTGCGCAGCACGGCGCAGAGCAGCCCTAACCCACATCCGCACACTCCTCCTTCGGGGATCCCATTTTTACCGCAACTACTGATACCACTCTCAGCAGAGAATTTGGGTAAAGAGGCAGTTATTAAGAACTCGGAAAATCATCCTCTATTTGGTATTTGGTTCAAATTACAGCCTTTTAATTTAAAATAGGGTACAGGTATTCAAGAGGAAGGAGAGAAAG
>NZ_JANSHO010000012.1:8258-127347 GCF_047502635.1 Synechococcus sp. RC10B2 | reverse complement strand
AAGTTGGTTTGCTAAGTGCTGCTATTGTACCCCTTGAGCCCTTAACAGGCTGTAGTGGTGGCAGTGGAAAATCACCGGCTCGCCAAAGAGAGAAATGAGCTTGCGCTCGCGGTCAAGGCGTAGATGCTCCAACATAGGTGGCTTGAGCTCGAGGCGATAGGAAGGGGCAACAGTTGACGACTTCTACAACCTTAGCCTTTAGCTAGGCAAGGCAATAGGCAAGCGCTCTACCCCCAATACCTCAGATACCGCTTTGTGGAGAATGCGGAGCTCCTGGGGGTTTAGGGTGCCTTTTTCTAGGCGGATGCGGTCAATGCCCGTTTTTAGGGACAAGCGCAGCATGACAAAGTTGGGATCCGGAGCGTAGCGCTTGGCGTAGCTAATCAAAGCCTGAGCAGTGGATAGGGTGCCGTCTTGAACAGGAGGCAGCAGCGGTTTGCCGTCGATGAGGATAGCTTTGATCCGCTCTGAAATTGCTTTGAGGTCGGTGATGGAGCGGGTCAAAAACAAAACAAAGTAGGGACTTTTGGGGAAAGACTTCAGGATCACCCGCACATGAGATGAGCCCGTTGTGAGGTAATCCGTCTCCTCCTCAGGGCTGACCGTTTGGCAAAGGCGGTTGTTGGCTTGGAGCAAATCGCTGGCGTAGGTGCCCAAAAGTTACAGCGCCTGTTCTTCCTGGGCATCGCGGGCGTAAGTTACTTTGGCTACCGTTTTGCCATCCGTGACCCGCCCTACCAAGACGGCGATGAGGCCAGGGAGCCCAGGAATATGCTGCTCAATTACACTTTGCAGGGTGCGAATAGCCATGCTCCTCTCCGAGGTTAAGACTAGGTTCTTCGCTCATTGTAGCGATTAGGAAGCCTAACCCACGAACATTTACTGATATTGACGAAGCTTTCCGAGGAGGCTCAGCCCTCGCGCCACGGATCCCAGTTCTCATGAAATTTGCCTTCCAGGATGGCCTGGCGCATCTTTTGGGTGTAGCGCATCAGCTCCGTGATGTTGTGGATGGAAAGCAAGGTGTAGCCCAGGATCTCTTGGGCGCGGATGAGGTGGCATAAATAGGCGCGGCTGAAGTGGCGGCAGGTGTAGCAGGGGCAGTCGGGATCGATGGGATCCAGGCTGCGGCGGTGTTCGGCGTTCTTGATGTTCCAGCGTTGGCCGCGGCTGATCACGGTGCCGTGGCGGGCATAGCGCGTGGGAATGACGCAGTCAAACAAGTCCACGCCGGCAGCCACTGCCGCCCGCATCTCGGCATAGGTGCCTACCCCCATAAGATAACGGGGGCGATCCGCCGGCAACAGAGGAGCTGTTTGTCGTACCACCGCGTGCATCAGCTCCACCGGCTCTCCCACGCTGACGCCGCCGATGGCATAGCCGGGCAGATCCAGCCGGCAGACTTCTTCTGCTGCCTGCCGACGCAGCTCCGGGTAAACCCCGCCCTGGACAATGCCAAACAAAGCCTGGTCTGAGCGGCGGTGGGCCTCCACGCAGCGCTTCAGCCATTGAGTAGTCCGCCGCACCGCTGCCGCCACCGCCTCAGGGCTAGCAGGATAGGGCGGGCACTCGTCAAAGGCCATGATGATGTCTGCCCCCAGGGCATTTTGGATCTGGATAGACAGCTCCGGGGTGAAACGGATGAGACGGCCATCGCGGGGCGAGCGAAACGTTACCCCTTCCTCGTCGATTTGGCGGATGGCGCTGAGGCTGAAGACCTGAAAGCCGCCCGAATCCGTGAGGATGGGGCCCGGCCAGCCCATAAAGTGGTGTAGCCCCCCTGCTTCTTGGATGATGCTCTCGCCGGGCTGCAGGTGGAGGTGGTAGGTGTTGCAGAGAAGGATGGGGGCACCGGTTTCCTTGAGCTGAGCCGGGGTGAGGGTCTTCACGTTGGCCAGAGTTCCCACCGGCATGAAGCAAGGGGTGGGAATTTCGCCGTGGGGGGTGATGAAATATCCCGCCCGCGCCTGCGTGTTGGGGCAGGTGCCCTCGCAAACAAAAGTAAAAGCCGCCAAAGTTAGCGCTCTGGATCCATTGCGTGCGCAGCCGAGCTTAGCATAAGAGTAGGATCCCTTTGCAGAACCTGCCTCTGCCCTTGACAGGGATCCCTTTTCTTGGGCAGACTTATAGATCGCTGCGGAACTGGCGGAATGGTAGACGCGCTAGATTCAGGTTCTAGTGGCAGCAATGCCATCGGGGTTCAAGTCCCCGGTTCCGCATCTAAGTACAGCTAAGATCTCTGGCTTCACCTCTACTTCCTCTTACAGAGTCAGCTTCTTTTCAATTTGAGCCAGCTTAATACGGGCAAGGGCCAGGTTTCCTTTCTCTCGATCCAGGGCCAGATAGAAAAACAAGCCAGGTATATCCCTGAGTAGATACATCAGGTGGTACTGAGTCTCCAGAATGATAAGTATCTCTTCCAGTGAATCCAAGGGACTCCGCAACTCGCATCTTAGCGCGGATCACCTCTGTGTTTCCGGCAACAGCCAGCTCTAGATTAGCTTCGGGAAAGGCAGGGCTGTTGGTACCCTTGTATCCCAGGCACATCCCGGTTTTCCAATCCCCCAGTGCTACCCCCAAGGCACCATCAATGCTCAAGGCCTCTACCAGGCTATCTTGGAGCTTTTGCATAGCTAAAGCTATTCTCCTTTTGCCGAGCTTGTGGTATCATGCTAGGCCCTTTGTTAAAAAGTTTCAACCTGAAGTTCCCATACGAACGATAGGAAATAGCCTGGTCATCTTAACTAACACCATAGATTGGAGTTTATTGTATCAATCTTCCCTGGCTTTGACACCAGTACGAATGTCGAGACTGAGATCCGACCAGCTTTTTTCTCTTCTGCCTACAGCGGATCTGGATAGGTCAGGTCTGGGCCTGTAATTTTGCCTCGTCTGACGGAGCTGCTGAGCAGGGCGAGAATGCAGACAGCTCATCCAGCAGGAAGTGGGCTTGGGGATCGGATCCCTGTAGCTTCCGGTAGAGAGGCTTGGAGGTTATGCTGGGGTTACCTCTTTTACCTTGAGACTATCGACCTCCGAGATCGGTGGATCGGGATCCCTTCCTGGCCTATGCCCAAAGCCCCCCTCCCTCCCAACGAAAAAGAGCGGCTGGCTGCCCTGCGGCAGTATCAGATTCTCGATACGGCACCTGAAACTGCCTTTGACGAGATCGTCCGCCTTGCCGCCTACATCTGCGGCACGCCCATTGCTCTGGTCAGCCTTATCGACGAACACCGCCAGTGGTTTAAAGCCAAATTCGGCGTCGATGTGCAGGAGACTCCCCGGGATGTGGCCTTCTGCGCCCACGCCATCTTGTCTCCCCAAGAGCCGCTGGTGGTGCCGGATGCCACTCAGGATCCGCGCTTTGCCGACAACCCGCTTGTTACCCAAGAGCCCCACATCCGCTTCTATGCTGGCATCCCTCTGGTAACTCCAGAAGGGCAAGCCTTAGGCACGCTTTGCGTTATCGATTATCAGCCTCGGCAGCTTAGCCCGGAGCAATTGGAGCAGCTCAAGGCTCTGGCCCATCAGGTAGTAGCTCAGTTGGAGCTGCGCCGTAGCTTGAGGGAACTGGCTCAGACGCCTCTGCTGCCTAAGTCGGGGGATACTAAACCTGCCCGCAAAAACCGCTTTCTCCTCAAGGTGACGGCCGGTTTTGGCCTAGCTGCCTTGCTTCTGGGCGGGATCACCTACTCAGCTCAGCGGAATGCCTCTCAACTGCCGCAACTGACAAGCCGAGTGGCCCACACTCTGAAAGCAATCCAAAGCTTGGAGGGATTGTTGGCGGAAACCGGAGCCGCCGAGGCCGGTCAATATGGTTATCTTCTGACCAATAATCCTCGCTATCTCAGTGAGTACCAAGCCAGCCTTGAAGCCACCTCCACCCATCTGCGCTTGTTGAAAGAGCTCACTGCTGACAACCCCCTGCAGCAAGAGCGCCTGGAGCGCCTAGAGCTGCTGCTGGAGCAACGGCTGAGGGTTTTCCAGGATTTGATCCGGCTGAGGGAGCAAGAGGGGCTACCTGCCGTTCAGGAAGCTCTAGAAAGCAGCGAAGGGCCAAGGTTAACGGAGCAAATTGTCGAGTTGATTCGGGTGCTGCAGCAGGAGGAGAATCGCCTTCTGGAGCAACGCAATCAGGAACTGCAGTTAACCTGGGTGAGAACCAATCTTGTTGCCCTGGGGGGGCTGATTTTCACTTACCTGGTTCTGAGCGCCGTTTACTTCCTCATCCGCCGGGAGACTGCCGAGCGAGAAGAGGCAGAACGATCCCTCAAGCAAGAGCGAGATTTTACCAACGCGGTTATCGATACGGCAGGGGCGCTGGTGGTGGTCATGGATCCGGAAGGGCGCATCCTGCGCTTTAACCGCGCTGCTGAGCAGCTCTCTGGCTACTCGCTGGCAGAAGTTAAGAACCGGCTGCTGTGGGATTTGGGTTTGATCCCGCCGGAAGATGTGCCTGGTGTGAAGCAAGCTTTTGAACAGCTCAGGGGCAATCCCTCCCTATTCTTGAACCGCCATGAAAACTTCTGGCGCACCAAGCAGGGGGCCTTGCGGCTGATTGCTTGGACCAACACTGCCCTGGTCAGCGCCGATGGCAAGGTGGAGTTTGTCATAGGCACCGGTCTCGACATCACCGACCGCAAGCTGGCGGAGCTGGCCCTCAAAGAAAGCGAAGAGCGCTACCGGGATCTCTTTGAAAATGCTAGCGACCTCATCCAAAGCGTGGATGCCGAAGGGCGCTTTTTGTATGTCAACCGCGCCTGGAAAGAAACCCTGGGCTACGACGAAACTCAAATCCAGCAAATGAGGGTTTTCGACATCATCCACCCCGACTATCGGCAACACTGCCAGATGCTTTTTCAAAAGCTCATGGCAGGAGAGCTATTGGAAAACGTCGAGACGGCCTTTGTAACTGCTAACGGGGAAACGGTCTGGGTGGAGGGCAATGTCAACTGCCGCTTTGAAGATGGGGTGATGGTCTCCACGCGGGGCATCTTCCGCAACATCACCGAGCGCAAAAAAGCTGCCGAAGAGCTGGAGCGCCAGAGCCGGCGGGCTCAACTCCTGGCCGATCTTAGCTTAAAGATCCGCCAATCTTTGGATATTGCCGAGATCCTGGAAACGGCAGTGACGGAGATCCAAGCCCTGCTCAAAGCCGACCGAGTCTTGGTCTACCGCTTCCAGCCGGATGGCTCCGGGATCATCTCCAACGAGAAAACTCAGCCGGGGATCCCCTCCTTGATGGGAGAGGTGATCGAGGATCCCTGTTTTCAGGAAAAGTACGCCCAGCTCTACAGCCAGGGCCGGGTTTGCGCCGTCAGCAACGTGGAGACCGAAGGGCTGGAGCCCTGTTACCTGGAGCTGCTGCGAAAAATGCAGGTCAAGGCCAACCTGGTGGTGCCCCTATTGATGGAGCAGCGGCTGTGGGGGCTGTTGCTGGCTCACCAGTGCTCGGCACCCCGCCAGTGGCAGCCGTTTGAGATTGAGCTGCTATCGCAACTGGCCAACCAAATCGGCATTGCCCTCACCCAAGCAGCCCTTTTGGAGCGGGAGAGAAAGCGCAGCCTCGAGCTGGAACAAGCCCGCAAAGCGGCAGAGCAAGCTGCCCAGGCCAAAAGCGGCTTCTTGGCCACCATGAGCCACGAGATCCGCACCCCCATGAACGCGGTGTTGGGGATGACGGGCCTGCTGCTGGAGACCCCCCTCAATGCAGAACAGCGGGACTTTGTAGAGACCATCCGCGTCAGCGGCGATGCGCTGCTCACCCTCATCAACGACATCCTGGACTTCTCCAAATTGGAGGCCGGGGAAATGGAGCTGGAGATCCTGGATTTCGATCTCCGCTCGTGTCTGGAAGAGGTGGCGGATCTGTTTGCCCCCACTGCCCATGCCAAGGGCCTGGAGCTGGCGGTGCTCGTGCCGCCGGAAGTGCCCCACTATCTGCGGGGGGATGCGTCGCGGCTGCGCCAAATCCTCAACAATTTGGTCAGCAACGCCATCAAGTTCACCCACCAAGGGGAGGTGGTCATCCAGGCCGAGCTGCTGCAAAAAACAGCCACCCACGTCCAACTGCGGCTCTCGGTCAGGGATACAGGGATCGGGATCCCCAAGGATGCTCAAACCAAGCTATTTCAGCCCTTTACCCAGGTGGATGCTTCCACCACCCGCAAATACGGGGGCACAGGGCTGGGCCTGGCCATTTGCAAGCAACTGACAGAGCTGATGGGAGGTCGGATCTTCCTGGAGAGCGAGGAGGGCCGCGGCAGCACCTTCAGCCTCGAACTCACCCTGGAAAGACAGCCCTACGCCCGACAGATCTCCCAGCAGCCCGCCCGCATCCCTGTCGATCTCCAGGGCAAGCGGCTGTTGGTAGTCGATGACAACGCCACCAACCGCAAGATTGTCCGCTACCAGGCCACCGCTTGGGGCATGGTGGTGGAAGAGGCCGAGAACGCCTATCAAGCTCTGGACAAGCTGCGCCAGGCTGCGCGGGAAGGGATCCCTTTCCCCTTGGCGGTTTTGGACATGCAGATGCCGGAGGTGGATGGGGAGACCCTGGGCCGCTGGATCAAGGCGGATCCGGAACTGTCCCAGACGCAACTGGTGATGATGACTTCACTGGGACTGGGGGAGCACTCCCGCCGCGCTGCCGAAATCGGCTTTGCCGCCTACTTGGTTAAGCCGGTAAAACAAAGCCGTCTGCAGGAAGCGCTGGTCATGGCGCTGGGCAAATCCTCCGGCCTGGCCACTTCGCTGCTATCCATGAGCACTGCCGCTTCTCAAAGTGCGCCCTCACCCAGCCGTCCCCAGCAATCCCTGCGCATCCTGCTAGCAGAAGACAACCCCGTCAACCAGAAGGTGGCCCTGCGCCAGCTCCAGAGCTTGGGCTACTTGGCGGATGTGGTGGCCAACGGCCAAGAAGTGTTGGATCTGCTGGAGCAAGTCAAGTACGACCTCGTTTTCATGGATTGCCAAATGCCAGTAATGGATGGCTACGAGGCCACGCGCCGTCTGCGCCAGCGGGAGCAGGGATCTGGCCACCACACCGTGGTGATTGCCATCACGGCCAACGCTATGCACGAGGATCGGGAGCGCTGCCTGCAAGCAGGGATGGACGACTATCTCAGTAAGCCGGTGCTAAAGGAGGATTTGGAGAGAGTGATCAACTACTGGAGCCGCAAGATCGCCTCCTCCGCACTAGGAGCAGCCAATGGGCCTACCTCCGAGGTGGCTTCGCCCGCTCCGCCTTCTCCTAAGGGTGCCAGCGGCAACTCTGATCCCACGCTGCCCTATCCCATCGACTCGGCTTGCTTGGAGCGGGTTACGGGCGGCGACAGCCAGTTTCAGCGGGAGCTGCTGCAGGTGTTCGTCCAGGATTGCCAGAACCAGTTGCCGCGGCTGCGCCAAGCCGTTGCAGCGGGTAATGCTGAAGACTTGAGGAAAATTGCCCACCGCCTCAAGGGAGCCAGCGCTAACGTGGGGGCCCATGCCTTTTCTCAAGCAGCCCGCGAGCTCGAGCACCTGGGGGTGCAACTGGCCCAGCAGGGATCCCTGGACAGTGCTGCACCAGAATGGGCCAGGGCTTCCCAGGGCCTAGAGGAGCTGGAGCGCATCCTAGCCGACATTTGCCAGTACTTGCAGAATTTGTAGGGGGTAGAGCCTCAGCAAAGCAAAAGCTCGGCTGCCAGCCGAGCAGAAAGGGTCTGTGCCAGGGCTTGGGATTACATCAGGCCGATTTGAGAGAGGATCCCTTGGCCCGTGAGCAGCTCGGTCAAAACGCCGATTACAAAGCCCAGCATCGCCAGCCGGCCATTCCATTTTTCGGCAAAGGGCGTAAAGCCAAACTTAGCTTCTTGGTTTTCCATGGCTGCAACTCCATCAGTAGGTGACATTCCCAATGTGGCTCAGATATTAAAAAGTGTCAAGTTTTGTGTCGAGAGCTAACAAGCCGCAGGCAGTGGATCCCTAGCTGCTTTTGACGGCAGTCCAGACAGCGTCAACCAGACGTAGCTGCTCCTGCGACAGCACTTTGAGGTACTTTAGCCTGGCAAAGGTCGCCTCATCGGGGTATATGGCTGGGTTTTGGCGATCCCGGGGGTTGATCCTGGGCAGGGCAGCAGCGTTGGGGGTAGCAAAGCGGTTGTAGTTGCTCAGTTGAGCGCCAATTTCCGGCTCCAGAATGAAGTTGATGAAGCGGTTGGCCAGCTCTGGGTTAGGAGCTTTGGCAGGGATGGCCATCACGTCAAGCCAAATGTGGGCGCCCTCGCGGGGGACAAAGTAGCCAATGTTGGGATTTTCTTCGGCAGCTTGCAGGGCATCACCGCTGTAGACAACCGCCACGTTGGCTGTCCCGGAGACCAGTTGATTTTTGCCGCCCACCCCGCCAATGAGACCGGCGCTGCGGCGTTTGGCTTGAATCAACAGCTCCTGAATCTGCTGCAGCTCTGCGGGAACGGTAGTACTGGGGTCAAAGCCCAGGTAGAAGGCGGCAGCCGCAAGCATAGAGCGCATCTCGTCGATCATCACAAAGGGGCCGTACTGCTGCTTAGGATCAAAGATCAGCCCCCAGGAACGCTCAAAGTTTTCCGGCAGGCGGTCTTTGCGGTAGCCAATGCCGGTGGTGCCCCACTGGTAGGGAACGGTGTAGGTGTTTTCTGGGTCAAAGGGCAAGCCGACAAACTTCTCGTCCAGGTTGCGGAGATTGGGAATGAGGTTTTTGTTGAGAGGCTGCAGCAGGCCCAGCTCCACCATGTTGGGCACAACGTAGTCGGTGGGCACGACAATGTCGTACTGGCTGACGCCGCCCCCCCGCAGCTTGGCAATCATGTCCTCGTTGGACTCGTACACACTCACCACTACGCGGCTGTTAGTGGCTTTCTCAAAGGCCGTGAGAATGGCTGGGTCAATGTATTCCGACCAGATGTAGAGTTGGAGGGTTTGTTTTCGGGCAGCAGTTCCTAAGCGCCAAAAGAAAAGCAGGGCCAGTAGACAGCAGAGCAAAGCAACGGCCGTGGCAATTCTCTTTTTCATGGGCATTTTCAAACCTAGTGGAGCTGGACGTCGCCCTTACACCTAGCCATGGATCTGGAGCGATCCTGTCCGGCCAACTGCGGTTCAAACCCCTGCTCTAGCCTACCACCTGGACTTCCCCGTTGCTGCTCTCCCCAGCCAAGAAGAGCAACTGATATAGCCGCTGCTGCTCGGCAGGGTTACAGTAACGCTGTTGCTGCGCGGGCCAATCTTGGAGAGCCAGCTTCTGTTGTTCCTGCAGCCAGTTCTGCAAGCTTGAGTCGACAGGTAGCTGGGCCTGGAGAACTTGCAAGTCGTTAAAGCGGCCCAACTGTTCCTGCAGACGCTTGAGGGCCTTCACCCAGCTTTGGAGGGTCTCTCCGTAGAAAGGTGCAAAAAACTCTAGCTGGTAGCGCAGGCGTTTGGTGGCTTTGCGCAGGTCATGCAGTTGTTCAGCCTGAGCTTCGGTTTCGGGGAAGGCCGGGATCCGCCAACCCGGCTGCAGGAACCACGCCGCCACTAGCGGCGCCAAAAGATGGGGCAAGCTCTCCTGCACAGGAAGCTGGGCCGCAGGCCGGTAGCGAGGAGAAACCAGCCACTCTTCGCAAGCAGCCTGGAACTTCAGGAAGTCCTCCTCTGCCAGAATGCGGCGGGAGTGTTTCTCGGCTTGAGCTTGGCGCCGCTGCAGCTTTTCCTTCAGCTCCTCTAGCTCCGCCTGCTGGTCTGCCGGGATCCCTTGCCAACAGGGCTCGTGGAGGATTTCTAGCAACACGTCCAGATCCCGCTGCTGGCCTAGCGTCTTGATCAACTTTCGCAAACGTTTGGGCCTGAGCGGCTTGGGCAGGCGCAGGGATCCCTGAAACACCTCCACCCAGGTGCCGATGCGGCGCAGGCCCACCCGGATCTGATGGAGGGACTCTGCTGCCTCCGGGTGTTGGTTGAGAACCCGCCCCACGTGCTTCTGCAGCCGCTGCCATTGCTGGCTCAACAGTTGGTGGGCCAAAGCGGCCACGCTGGGCGAAGGGGAAGACGCAAGCAAGATCGAGCGCTCGCTTTTCTGCTCAGCAGCAATGGCATTCACGGCAAATCTCCTCTACCTCTCAAACCTGGGACTGAAAAAGGCAAAAGGCTTTCCCTGCATAGCCTACTTAACTTAGCCTGAGGTCACCCGCGCTCTCTTCTTTTTTAACCTACTCTTAACCTCAGAGGGATCCGAGCAAGGTATGGACAGGGAAACGGTTGAGAAATAGACCCTTGCGCTCCGCCCCACCGCCATTCGGGTTAGCAGGACAGAGCCTTTGGTAGGTGGGGCCTGATCGCTGCCCAGATGCGTGTGGCCACCTCCGCCGGGGATCCCTCGCCGGGAATGCGGACAATCCGCTGCGGCTCTGCGGCGGCTAGAGCTTGAAATCCGCGGTAAACCCGGCGGTGGAACTCCAGGTGCTCCTGTTCGAGCTTGTCGCCAAGACGGGAGCGCGCCAGCCCCACTTCGGGAGCAAGATCCAGCCACAGGGTAAGCTGCGGCTGCAGCCCGCCGGTGGCCAAGTGGTTGAGCTGGCGGATCTGCTCCAAGTTCAGGCCTCGACCGTAGCCCTGGTAGGCCAAGGTGGAATCGGTGAAGCGATCACAGATCACCACTTGTCCCACCGCGAGAGCCGGCGCGATGACCTTGTTCACGTGTTCAGCCCGATCCGCAGCGTACAGGAGCAGCTCGGCCAGCGGCGTCAAGGGATCCCCGTGCAACAGCAGCTCCCGCAGCGCTTCGCCCAGCGCCGTCCCTCCCGGCTCGCGGGTAGACACGCAGGCGTAGCCTTCTCGTTGCAGCCGCTCGGCCAAGAGGGCTTGCTGGGTGGTTTTGCCCACCCCCTCCCCGCCTTCTAGAGTAATGAACACGGCGCCGTCAGGGGGCTAGCGCAGGTTAAGCTGCGGTTGCAAATCAAAGGAGTGGCCCGGCACCATCACGTACACGTCGGGGATGTTGGTGGGCTCCAGGTTTTGCAGGGCCAGCCCCTCCACGTTGGAGCGGAGCGCGTTGTTGACGGCGGTTTCCAGTTGGGACAAAACCTGGGCCTCATTACCCTGAGTGGCTAAGCTGGGAAACTGGTTGTAGACGGCGCGGGCCAAGCTGCTGGCCAAGGGGATCTGGATCAGGGTGAGGTTGGATCCGCCCAGTTGCGGGCCCAAGGTGTTTGCCCGCCCGCGGATGCCCAAAGCTTGGAGGGCATTGGCCGTTTGGCTGACAGGGATGGTGCAGGTGTCCATCTTGTAAATGGGCACCGAAGCCATGGTGAGGGCAGAGACGCTGGTCAGTTGCACCACGGTAAAGGAAGCCGTGCCGTTGTAGGCAAAGCAAAAATCCCGGAAGGCCGCCGGCACATTGGCAGCGCGGATGGGGCGCTCATCGTCAAAGCCGCCCGACTCGGCAAAGATGTTGCGGATGGCAAACCCGCCGAAGAAGGCCAGCAGGGCCACCACCAGCAGGATGGTCAGATCTGAGGAGGAGACTCCCCCTGAAGAGCTGCTGCTGCGTCCTCCCCCTCCATATCCCCCCCTGCCCCCGTAGCTGGGGGTGTAGCCGTAAGCTGCAGAACGGCTGGAGTCGCTCCGGTAGGAGCCGGCATAGGCGGCAGAGCGGGCGGATCCGTCGTAACCCCAGTTGCTGGAGATAGGGCGCCGGGGAACCAAGGCTTGTCCGGCACGGCTGGGCCGGGGCCGAGAGGACTCCGTCTCGGCACCCCGCGAAGATCCGGCGGCAGCTTCTCGGGCTGAGCTGGCCCTCTGTCCTCCGCGCCCAGAGAGACGAGCAGCGGACGTCTTGCCATCGTTTTGCCTCTCCTCATCCTCTAGCCAGTCTTCGGCACCTCCAGTGGAGGGAGTAGAGCCGTCCTCCGGCAAGGGGGGCGGGGAACGCCGGCCTTGGGACTCTGGGCTGTTGGGAGCTTGGCCGCGGCTTCCCTCGCCGGCAGCAGCCGTTGAGTCTGGAATACGGTTTGGATCCCGGCTTGGATCGCGCTCCTCAGAGAAGGTCATTCTTCAGGCTCCCAACGCAAAACTGGCACTCCCATCTTCCTGTACCGAGGAAACCTTTTGACAGGTAGGATCCACAGAGCTGCAGCCTTAGGGTTCAAGGGATCCCCCCCGCGGCCTCGTGAAACCTTTTCTGGCCCAGGCTGCTGCCATTGTCTCGGCCCCCCTCGTGGAGAATGCAGCCGTACCTTCAAGCTAGCCTAGACTGCGCTCCAAGATGAGGAGCTGTTCTTTCAGGGCTCTCAGGGCCTGGCCGCGGTGGCCGACCGCTTCTTTTTGCGCCGGGCTCATCTCGGCGAAGGTCAGCCCCACTTCGGGCACCCAAAAGAGGGGGTCGTAGCCAAACCCTCCCTTGCCCCGCGGCTGAGCCAGGATCTCCCCGTGGCAGATGCCCTCCACCAAGGCCCGCACCTGGCCCTGGGGATCGACAAGGGCAATGGCGCAGTGAAAGCTGGCTTGGCGGTTGGGGATCCCTTCCATCTCCCGCAGCAGCCGCTGGATGCGGGCGGCATCGTCGGGGGCATAGCGAGCGGAGTGGATCCCGGGGGCGCCGCCAAGGGCTGCCACCGCCAGGCCGGAGTCATCAGCAATGGCCCACTCCCCCAGCGATTCTGCCACGGCCTTGGCCTTGAGAAGGGCATTTTCGGCAAAGGTGCTGCCGCTCTCTTCCACAGTCAGCTCGGCAGGCAGGGGGCGCAGCTCCCAGGCAGGGGCATGGAGCTGAAAAAAGGTGCTGAACTCCCGCCATTTGCCGGAGTTGCTGCTGGCCAAGATCAAGGGGCGTGCCATAAGGGTATCTTAGGGGAAACCAGCAGACAGTGGGGGGGCTGCCCAGGGGCTCAGGGGATTTCCAGAACCATGTTGTGCAGCGCCGTGTTGATCACCAGGGTGGATCCGCACCGCTCCACCTTGCCCCCGTCCCAGTGCATGTGGCCGCAGATGTAGTAGCGCGGCTGCAGGTGATCCACCAAGGGGCGCAAGGTGGGCATGCGGCGGTGGTACCATTTTCCGCCTTCGTCCAACAGGCCCCGCGGCGGCGCGTGGCTGAGCAACAGGTCAATGGGGCGAGGAGGTTGACCGTAGAGGGTGAGCAGCTCCTGCAGATGGCTGCGGGTGAGGGTCCAGCTCCAACCACAGGGGGGAGTCCAGGGCACCGCCAGCACTTGGAGCCCCAGCCACTCAAAGCAACAGGACTGGGTAATCGCCCGCCCCCAACTGCCAGCCAGCGGCTCCAGAACAGAGGCTGCCGGATCGTGGTTGCCGGGCAAAAAGAGCCAGGGCTTGCCCAGACTGTCCACCGCCGCCAGAAAAGATTGCAACTGGGCCACCTCGGCTTGGGCTGTGGGGTGAAAGCCTTGAGTGGCTTTGCAGGAGGGCTTGCCGGCCTTGGAACAGAAATCGCCGCAGTTGATGTAAGCATCCACTTGGGGCAGATGGTCAAGGGCCTGCCGGATCAGCCGGTCGTTGCCGTGGTAGTCGGAGCCGAGGAGCAGTTTAATTCCCATAGGCTGGCGGGAAGCGAGGGGTCTATTGCGGACGAGATCCCTGCAGCAGGGCAGCCACTTGTTGCCAAGAGCTGCGGTACCAGGCCCGCTGGGCCTCCAGCTCCTCTTCCAAAGATCCTGTCGGGCCAAACTCTGGACAGGCATACCCCAGGGAGCGCAGGCCGGCCACTAACAGCGCTGGCGACAGCCACCATTGCTGGGCCAAGCGTAACAGATCCACCTGGGCTTGGTTTTGCAGGTAGTGGCGCAATTGCCGTTGTAAGGCAGCGGCGGAGGGCAGAGGCACCGCCTGGTGGTGCAGGACAATCAGCAGCGCGTCGCCGGGAGTGCAGGAGAGCAACCACTTGAGGTGATCCAAAGAGGGAGGCCAACTCCACAGCCACAGTTGGTTGTAGCGATGGCCAGCTTGGGGGCGGTCGTAGTGGAGGGTCAGGGAGGGATGCTGCTTCGGTGGCAGGACAAACGTAGGGCGCCGGAAGCCGTAGAGGAGGATCGTTCCCCGCGCCTGGGGCAGGAGGGCAGAAAATCGAGATACAGCCTGCCAACGCAGCGGTTGGGTGGGCTGGGGGGCAGGGCGGTAGATCAGCAGGGGGGAGGGTGCTGCCTGGGCGCCAGCTTTGGCATCGGAGAGGGTGGGAGCGACGGCGGCGGGCGAAAGATCGGCAGAGCTGGCTTCTGCGGCAGGCCGGATCCCAAGAATCTCCAGCTCCAGTTGGGTTTCTTCCCCCCACCTTTTGGCCTTGAGGGTGTAGGCGATGTCAATCTGCGCCGGCAGGGGATAGGCGGCGGCCCCTCGCCACCAAATGGCCCACAGGGGACGGCTGCGGGCTTTGGCTGGGGCAGCAAGTGAGGATCCTGCCCCGTCTAGGCCCCGGCTGACGGGATCCCGGAGCAGCAGCTTCAGGTGGCCGGGGGTATCCTCCCCCCTTTGGGCAGGCTGTGGGCAAAATCGCTGCTGTTGCAACACCTGCAGGTTGCGGCTGCAAAAGACCGGCTCCGGATTGCCGATGCCACAGGGCTGCAACCGCTGCAGCTCGCGGTAGAGGTCGAAGGTGAGATCCGCCAGTGCCACCTCCGCGTCGATCTGCACCAGGGGACGGATTTGTTCCGGCTGCAACCGCTGTTGGGCAAATTGCCGAAGCCGCTCTTCCAAAAGAGGCCAGTTTTCCGCCCTCAGGCTAAATCCCCCCGCCGCCGGGTGGCCGCCGTGTTTGCTGAACAAATCTTTGCAAAACTCCAACGCCTGAAACACGTCGAACTCCGGGATCCCCTGCCGCGCCGAGCCGGTAATCTCCCCCTGGGGCGACTGGCTGCCGATAAACACCGGACAGCCAAAACGCTCCGCCAGCCGCGAGGCCACCAGGCCAATTACCCCTTTGTGCCAGCGCTGCTGCGGGGATCCCAAAATCGTCAACACTCGCTCTTGCTGCAGATCCCGCCCTTGCCGGGCGATTTGCTCCAGGGCCTCCGCCTCGATGCGCCCACACATCTGCTGCCGCACCTGGTTGAGGCGTTCGCAGCGGCGGGCCAGTTTTTCTGCCTGCTGCGGATCGTCGGTGGTCAGCAACTGGATCCCCAGCTCCGGTCGGCCAATCCGCCCAATGGCGTTGATGCGCGGCCCCAGGCCAAACCCTACCCACTCTGGCCGCAGCTCCTCTGGGGATCCCGTCATTCCCATCACCGCCAAGAGGGCGCGGATCCCGGCCACCTGGGAAGTGGGCAAGAGAGCCAGCCCCTGCCGCACCCAAAGGCGGTTAACTCCCGTCAGCGGCGCCAAATCGGCAATGGTGCCCACCGTAAACAGTTCCAGCGCCACCCGTTCCAAATGTTCGTCCCCGCGGCGCTCTGCCAAGGCCTGGGCCAGGAGGTAGGCCACCCCCACCCCGGCCATCCCCCGATAGGGAGAAGAGAGGGGGAGCTGTTTGGGATTGAGGATGGCGTCGGCAGGGGGCAACTGGGGGGGCAAGTCGTGGTGATCCGTCACGATCACCGTCAAGCCCAGCTCTTTGGCCAGTTGGATGGGCGCATGGGCGGCAATGCCGTTGTCCACGGTGAGGATGAGGCGTACCCCCTCGCGGTGCAGCTCCTGCACCATGCGGTTGTTGAGGCCATAGCCCTCCCTGAGGCGGCTGGGGATGCGGTAATACACTGGAGCGCCCCGCAGCGCCCGCAGCAGCAGAGCCGTGCTGGTCATGCCGTCGGCATCGTAATCGCCGCAGATGGCAATGGGCTCTTGTCGGCGAATCGCCCCCTCCAGCAATTCCACCGCCAGCGGCAAATCGGCAAAATCTTGGCTGGGCGGGGGCAGGTGGACGGGATCCGGCTGCAAATACTGCTGCACGGCAGCAGGGCTGGAGAGGCCGCGATTGAGCAAGATCTGAGCCAAGACGGGCGAGACCCCCACCGCCTCAGCCAAGCTCTGGGCAGCCAGTGGGTTCACAGGCTGAAACAGCCAGCGTTGGTCAGGGATCCCGGCCATGGCCATCGGTCTTCAGATAGCGGGTAGCAGTGCTACAGTTGGCCTATGAGCTATCTTTTGACCCTAACCCAAAAACGCCTCTCTGCTCCTCAGTCCGCTGCCCATGTATTCTCTGCTGCTTACCTATGGCCTCAACCCCTTGGCGGGACTGAAGCTGTTGGTCAAATCTCCTGAGCAGGCCTCTCTGTGGACGTTGGCCCAACAGCTCTGGAGCCGCCCCGGATCCCGGCGACGCGGGCCGCGCCTCCAAATCTCTCTGGGCCGCCTCGTGCCCGAACAGACCGAGCGACTGTCTAAATTGGAGGTGCTGCTGCGCTTGCGGTTTTTCATCGCCATCGAAGCCGCAACGCCGGAGCAGTCTCTGCCAGCCCTCCCCTCCGGCCAGGGATCCGCCATCCAGCTTGCCCGCTACACGGAGGGCTCACAGCAGTACAAGACGGAGATCATCCGCTTTGCTCTGGGGGGATCCCCGGCCCTCCGCCGACCGAGTCGCCAGCGCTATCGTCGCCGTCGCTTCTGAAGACCGCAGGTGACAGGGGTGGTCAAACCCTCCTCGGCCAGCGGCGTGTCTATACTAGAGGTACACTAAATCTGCGCTTCTCCCGTGAACGCTGGGCTGCGTAACCGCCGCAGATGGATTGCTCGCCTGTGGCTTGCCTCAGGGGGGACGACTTGTACAGGCCTCCTTCCATGCGTCCCTTGGCTGCGACCGGCGATGGCGACGGCGCTCGTGGCCGGATCTCTGGCAGCTTTTGCCCTCGCCCTGCCTGCTGCTCTGGCGCTGACGCGTTACCAAGTTCACGTGTTGGCCGATGGGGCAGCCGAGCTGGCCAAGGTGCGCGCCCAGGTGCCGGACGCCTATTTCGTGCAAGGGGATGGACAAGTGTTCATCTTAGCGGGGACGTTCATCAACCGCAACCACGCCCAACGCCGCCAAGCGGAATTGGAACGGCTGGGGTTGCCGGTGCGGGTGGTGAGCCGCCAAGAGACGGATCCGCCCCTGCCGCCCGCTTTTCCCGCTCCCTCCCCCAGTCCTGCCCCGCCAGCGCCAACGGCTCCCCCCTTCGATCCGCAGCGGCCCTTTGCCACCCAAGTGCCCAACCCTACTGGGGATCCCCGGCTGGAAGAGCGGGTGCGCCGCTTCTTTCCAGGGGCTGCTGTGGTGCAATACCGCGGCCAGGCGGCTTTGCAGACGGGCACCTTCTCCCGCCTGTCGCTGGCGCAGGATCAGGCCCGCTGGCTGACCGCCCAGGGCCTGCCGGCGGTGGCGGTGTCGTTGGCAGGAGAGGAAGCTGTGGGGGATCCCGACTCCAACCCACCTCAGGGGGAGCGCTACTGGGTGTTGGTGGCCGATCCCAGCGGTGAAAAATGGCCTGCACTCCAACAACTGCTAGAGGGATCCCTGCCCTTGATCTACGACGACCTGCGGGTGGTGCGCACCGGCGGGTTTGCCGACCCCGCTGCTGCCGCCGAACAGGTGCGGTACTTGGCCGACCAAGGCTACGAAGCCGGGATCTTCCCCGCCGATCTGCGCCGCTCTCGACCGCTTCTGGTTCAGGATCCCACCCCCTCTGCCGCATCCCTGCGCGCAGAAGGCACGGGCGGATTTTGGGTGGTGGTATCCGCCGGGGCAGAGGCGCTGCCCAAGCTCCAGCAGTTTGCCCCTGACGCTTTTGTGCGCGGCTCAGTGATTCAGGTGGGCACCTACCGGCAACGGGCCAATGCCGAACAGGCGCGGCGTGCTCTGGCTGAAGCAGGGTTTGACGCCCGCATCCTGCCCGTCGAGTAGCGGCAGCCGGATTCAGCCCCTCTCCCTCAGGGATTCCCTCACCCCCAGCCCCTCTCCCTCAGGGAGAGGGGAGATTAGGAACCGTTTCGCGGCTGTTGGGAATAGCTCCATCGGGCTGCTTGGGCCTCGCTGCCCTTTGCACCACTGGTTGGAATCGCCAGGGATCCTTCTTCCAGTGAGATCGCCGCCAGCGTGAGGCGCAAGGTTTCCGCCTGCAATTGGGCTGGGCTGGCCAAGGGATAGGCCAACTGTTGCACCAGTTGGGGGCGATCCCCGCCGCCAAGATCTAGGCCGGGATCCAACCAATCCAACTGCCGCTCGCGGGCTTGCTTTTCCTCGACGCCGCCGAGGCCGAGCCAACGCCGAAAGCTGGGCCAAAGGTGCTGAGGCAAGGGTCGCACCCGCCCCGGCACGGCTCTGTCAAAACAAATGAGAAAATCCGCCTTCCAGCCGTTGCAGGCTGGACAAAGAGGCTGCAGGTTGGCAGCCGTGTTGGGCCCCCCACGGCTAAGGGGGATGATGTGATCCTGGACAGGGGCGGATCCCACCTCCGGCCAGGGCTTGCCACAGCAAGGGCAGCAGGGGTACCAACGCAACAGTTGCCAGAACTCGGCGGCGGCCACCTGGCCCGTCAGGTCGTAGCTGCCCCGTTTTTCCCTGGCGCGGGCAGCCTTCTGTTTCTGGCGTTCTCGGCTGGCACAGGTGGGGCAGGGATCCGGCCGAAACAGGAAACTATCTCCGCACTCTGGGCAACGATAGGGACTCGACATCTGGACTTGAGGCTCTAACCGGGCTAGAGGGCTTGCTTGGCCTGTTGCAGCGTCTGCTCAAACACCTCCAAAGGCTGCGCCCCCGAAAAAGAAAGGCCGTTCAAGATGAAATGAGGGGTGCCGCCGATGCCCAGTTGAGAGGCCAGATCCATATCTCGCTGAATGGCGCGCTCCGCCGCCCGGCTGCGCCGATCCCGATTGAATTTCTCCACATTTAGGCCCAACTTCTCGGCGGTAGCTACATAAAATTCATCCCCAAGCTGGGATTGGTTGGCAAACAGCTCGTCGTGGAACTCCCAGAACTTGCCCTGACGGTGGGCAGCCCAGGCCGCGCGAGCCGCCGCCATCGCCTCCGGGTGGATGCTGGTCAAGGGCAGGTGCTTGTACACCAAGGTCACCTCATTCCCGTGCTCGGCCATGAACTGTTTGAGGGTGTCGTGGGCGCGGGCGCAGAAGGGACATTGAAAATCGGAAAACTCCACCAACACCAACCGCAAAGCGTCGGATCCCAGTTGAGGAGAGTCTCCGATGACGGCACGCGGGTTCTCCCGCAACTGCCGGCCAAATTCTTCCGCCAACTTCTGCTGTTGTTGCTGCTGCTCTTGGTACTGCCGCTGCTGGTACTCCTGCACCGCCTCCAGGATCACCTGGGGGTGCTTGCGAATGATCTGCAGCACCTGCTCCTCCAAATCGGCTGGAGCTGCGAGGGCAACTTGGACAACGCTGCTCATCCCCAGCCAAACCAGCAGCGCGCCGAAGAACCCAGCTTTGGCCAAGCACTGTCCCCACGCGCGAAAAACCCTTGCCAGACTATCCATCCCAAAACCCCCTCTCGAGTATGCCCAGAGCTGTACAGCTCAACCAGGCTAACGCCAGATGGCGGCGATGTCCACCACGCTTTTGGGGGGATCAGGAGTTGGTCGCTTGGAGAAGCTGCTCCTTAATCCGCTGCAACTGACTGGCCCAACGGGGATCCGGCTCAAAGGCCCCTTCAGTCTCGGCAACGACATTGCCTCCACTCCCTTTGTTGCCCCGCTGGCGTTGCTTTTTGCTGGGAGCGGACTTTTCCCCAGACTCTTTGGAGCCTTTGGAAGAACCTCGGGGCTCAGGATCCCCGGGCGCCCTAGAATCCTTGCCAGCATCTTTGGCAGACTCCTTAGCTGGGGAGCTGGAGGCTGCTGCCCTGGCTTCGGCGTCTTCCCGTTTCTCCCGCCGCTGGGCAATCTCGATGCGCAGGTTGACATCGCCAAAGCTGTGGCCGTTGAACTTTTCGATGTACTGCTGCGCCTGCTCTTCGGTGCTCACGGTTACAAACCCGAAGCCGCGACATTTGCCTGTCCGCCGATCCCGAATCACCTTGGTGGAAATGACCTCACCTGCAGAGCTAAAGAGCTTCTCCAATGCCTGACGATCCACCTCTTCCGGCAGATTTCCGACATACAGACGAACGGGCATGATGCAGCGAAGCTCCTATCGAAATAACAAAAGGCAGCCAAAAAGCAAGGTGCTAGGTCAAAGGCGCTCAAGCCGACAGCAAATTTCAAAACCCAGTAGCCTTCGGTGGTCTATTGTTGCACCACAGCGGGGCACAAAGCACAACCTTTGCAAATCACAAGGCTATCTTCTAATTTACCTTAACTTGGAGCCACCCAGACGAGCAGAACGGTTTCCGTCATGGATTGCTTTGTACAGTCGGCCGCTGCAGCAGGCCCTGATCCCTAAGACAAACCGGTGGTGTTCAGGCGATCTCGATGTTGAAAAGGTCGGGCCTGGGGGCCTGTATAGTCGGCTACAAGATGGCCTCGCCCTCGCAGTTGGTAGCGGTAGGTCACCAAGCCCTCCAAACCCACTGGGCCGCGCGGCGGCAGCTTTTGGGTGCTGATGCCCACTTCTGCCCCCAAGCCGTAGCGAAAGCCATCGGCAAAGCGGGTGGAGGCATTGTGAAAGACCCCTGCTGCGTCCACTTCGTCGAGGAAGCGCTGGGCAGCGGCGGCATCTTCGGTCACGATGGCCTCGGTATGGCGGGATCCGTACCGCTCGATGTGGGCAATGGCTTCGTCGAGAGAATCCACCATTTTGATGGCCAGAATCAGGTCGGCGTACTCCGTGCGCCAGTCGGCCTCGCTGGCCGGGATCAGATCGGGCACCAGTTGGCGGCAGCGGGGATCCCCGCGCAACTCCACCCCCTTCTCGCGCAGCGCCTGCACGGCCAGGGGCAAAAACCGGGGGGCGATCTCTGCGTGCACCAGCAGGGTTTCGATGGCGTTGCAGGCGGCGGGGTACTGGGTTTTGCTGTCCAGGGTTAGCCTCACCGCCATGTCCACATCGGCAGCCCGATCTACGTACAAGTGGCAGAGGCCATCGGCATGGCCCAGCACCGGGATGCGGGTATTTTCCATGATGTAGCGGACAAAGCTGCTGGAGCCGCGGGGGATGATGAGATCCACCAGCCCTTCCAGTTGCAGCAGGGCCTTGACCTCGGCACGGCTGGTGAGCAACTGCAAAGATCCCTGGGGAAACTCGGGGATCTGCTGCAGCCCCGCCTGGATGGCCGCCATCAATGCCTGGCAGGAGCAGAGCGCCTCCGAGCCACCCTTGAGCAGGACGCTGTTGCCGGTTTTCACCGCCAGGGCGGCAATTTGCACCAGAGCATCGGGCCGCGACTCGAAGATCACCCCCAGCACTCCCAGAGGGTAGGTGCGCCGCTCCAGCACCAGCCCCTCATCCAGTTCCCGGATCAGCAAGGCCTGCCCCACCGGATCCGGCAGCCGCAGCACCTGCCGCACCCCGGCCACCGCGTCGGCCAATTTCTGGGCGTCCAACTTCAAGCGGGCGTAGGCCGAGGCGGACAGCTCACCGGCCTTGACCTGCTCCGCTGCCTGCTCCAAATCCGCCTGGTTGGCTGCCAAGATGGCCTCTTGGTGTTCCAGCAAAGCGGTGGCCATGGCCTCTAGGGCGGCATTTTTAATGGCAGTGGGCAAGGTAGCCGTGCGTCGAGCGGCAGCGCGAGCCAACTGCACCTGGGCCAGCAGGGGCGAGTCAGCAGCAGCTTCCGGCAGGCTGGGAGAGTCGGTTACAAGAGACATGGACTCCAGAAGAAAAAGCGCCTTTGCAAATGTGATCGCGAGAGCACCTTTGCAGGGATCCCTGTGCTACGTTGGGCACAGTTGGGCTGTACCATTTGCAGCCTACCAAACTTTGGATACCACCGGCTGGGGCAGGCAGCACTGCTTTGTCCCTGAGATAAAGTTGGGGCAGGGAAGAGCCTCTGGGCGAAACCCCCAAAAGCTGGAGATTAACCTCGACTTTTAGACCTTGTCTTCCAGGAGAGCCAATGAGAAAGCGTGGGTTTGTGGTGAGTGCAACGGCTGCAGTGGTCACAGCCGTGTCGCTTGTCGGGGTGCAGCTATCCATGCCGGGTTGGGCAGGGTTTCGCCGGGATCCCAAGGAAGTGGTGGACGAAGTTTGGCAGATTGTTAATCGCGAATACGTCGACCCTTCCTTCAACTCCGTCGACTGGGAGGCGGTGCGGCGGGATCTGCTCAGCCGAGAATATGCCACCCGAGAAGATGCCTATGCAGCCATTCGCGAAGCCCTGAAGAAACTGAACGATCCCTACACCCGCTTCTTGGATCCCGACCAGTTCGCCAGCATGCAAATTGACACATCCGGTGAGCTGACCGGGGTGGGGATCACGCTGGGCATGGATCAAGAGACCAACGAGCTGGTGGTGATCTCCCCCATCGAAGGATCCCCCGCCGACCGGGCCGGGATCAAGTCCAAAGATGTAATCGTGCGCATCGACGACAAATCCACCGAAGGGATGGACACCAACACCGCCGTCAGCCTCATTCGCGGCGAGCCGGGCACACGGGTGCGGCTGACCATCCGCCGCGAGGGGGAAGGGCTGAAGGTGTTCGACCTGGTGCGGGAGAGAATTGAGCTGGCCACCGTGCGCTATGCGGTTCACCAGGAAAATGGCCTGCCCATTGGCTACATCCGCATCACCCAGTTTTCCGGCAATGCCGCCGACAAGGTGCGCCAGGCCATTCGCGAGCTGGAGAAACAAGGGGTGGCCGCCTATGTGCTGGATCTGAGGGCCAATCCGGGGGGGCTGCTCTACTCCAGCGCCGAGATCGCCCGCATGTGGATCGACCGGGGCAGCATTGTCTCGACGGTGAACCGGCAAGGGGAGCAGGATCGCC
Organism: Synechococcus sp. RC10B2; assembly: GCF_047502635.1. Taxonomy (NCBI): domain Bacteria; kingdom Bacillati; phylum Cyanobacteriota; class Cyanophyceae; order Synechococcales; family Synechococcaceae; genus Synechococcus; species Synechococcus sp. RC10B2. Next base: position 104,563 of record NZ_JANSHO010000012.1, on the reverse strand, counting down.
TCACGGCCAACAACAGCGCCCTCACCGACAAGCCTTTGGCTGTCTTGGTGGATGGAGGATCCGCCAGCGCCAGCGAGATCTTGTCGGGGGCTTTGCAGGATAACCGGCGCGCCGTGATCGTGGGCACGCAAACCTTTGGCAAGGGCCTAGTGCAGTCGGTGCATCCCCTCTCCGATGGGTCGGGCCTGGCGGTGACCATCGCCCGCTATCGCACCCCCAAAGGCACCGATATCGATCACAAAGGCATCACCCCTGACATTGTCGTGGAACTGTCCGAAGAAGATCTCAATCGCCTCAGCCGGGATCGCGAGTTGGTGGCGACTCCCGCCGACCCGCAATATGCCGCCGCTATCCAGGCCCTCCAGGCGCAGATCTCGGCCCGCCAGCAACAGGCCAAGGAGCCAATGCGTTCCTCTTCCCTCTAGCCAGCGTTGGGGCCCAGGCTGCGAGACCTTGCTGAGTAGCGGCCTTGCGCTGGCGAGCAGGCAGCAGCGCGGGCCGGAAGTTGTTTGCGGAGGCGGTGAAGCGCGATGGCGGGGTTGCAAGCTGTAGGATCCATCAACTTAGCCGGGCGGGATCTGCTCAAACTCAGCGACCTGAGCCCGGCGGAACTAGCGGCCTTGCTGGTCCAAGCGGCGCAACTGAAGCGGGATCCCTATCGGGTGGATCTGCGCGGCCGGGTGCTGGGGCTGTTGTTTCAGAAGGCTTCTACCCGCACCCGCGTCAGCTTTACCGCTGCCATGGCCCAGTGCGGGGGCAGCACCCTAGATCTGGTGCCGACGGCGATGCAGATGAGCCGCGGCGAGCCTCTGCAGGATACGGCCCGCGTTCTCTCCCGCTACCTGGACGCCATTGCCATTCGCACCTACAACCAGCGGGAGCTGGAAATCTTTGCCGAATATGCCGAGATCCCCGTGATCAACGCCCTCACGGATCAGTTTCACCCCTGCCAAGTTTTGGCCGATCTGCTCACCATCCAGGAGAACTTCGGCCAACTGGCGGGCCTGACCTTGGCCTATTGCGGCGACGGCAATAATGTTGCCCATTCCCTGCTGCTGGGCTGTGCCATGAGCGGGATCCACATCCGCGTCGCCACCCCCCCCGGCTACGAGCCAGATGCGGCAGTAGTAGCAGAAGCGCAAGCCTTGGCCCAGGGATCGCAGGTGTGGGTGTTGCGGGATCCCTACGAAGCGGTCGCGGGAGCCCAGGTGGTCTATACCGACGTGTGGGCCAGCATGGGCCAAGAAGACCAGGCCGAGGCGCGCAAAGCCGACTTCCTGCCCTACCAGGTCAATGCTAAGCTGCTGAAACAGGCGGCTCGCGAGGCCATTGTGCTCCACTGCCTGCCCGCGCACCGGGAAGAGGAGATCACCGCCGAGGTCTTGGAGGGATCCCAGTCCCGGGTGTGGGATCAAGCAGAAAATCGCCTCCACGTGCAAAAAGCGCTCCTGATCCAACTGCTGGGGGCAGGGTGATGGCCCTCACCCCCGGCCCCAGAGGGGAGCCTGTCAACGGTTATTGGCAGGGCGGCGGGCAGCGATGGCCAGGCTGACGTTGGGCAGTCGCTGCAGGGTATCCATCACCTCCACCACCTTGCCGTGGGAGAGAGCCAAATCGGCGTTGATCACCACCAGGCGGCGCCCTTCAGCCGGCTTCTCGGCCAGGACGCGTTCCACCTCTGGGATCAGGGCGGCAAGATTGGCAATCGCCTTGCGGTTGACGGCAATTTGGCCTTCAGCGGTGATGCTCACCGTAACGTCTGGCTGGCGGCGGGCTTCGGCTGTGGAGGCCTCTGGCAAATTGACATCGAGGGCCTCCGAGCGGGTAAGCACCAGGCTGGCGATGACGAAAAACACCAAGATCGAGAAGATGACATCGATCAGGGGCACGATGTTGATCTCGCCGGATCGAAAGTTTTCTTCGGGGATGCGCATAGGCTAGGAGGGCTCAAGGGGGGAGTAGGGAGGAAGAGTGGAGCTGCCGCTGGGGCTGGGCTTGGCGTAAGAATACTGGGAAAGCTGTTGGGCTTGCATCTCTTGCCGCTGGCGATGCAGCAACTCCAGCTCGCCGCCGTACTCCTGGATCTTGGAGAGCTGCCGCAGGTACAGAGAGCGGAAGACGTTGGAGATTAGCAAGGTGGGAATGGCCACGATCAGCCCAAAAGCGGTCGAGTAGAGGGCTTCGGCGATCCCCTGCCCTACCCCTTGCGTATCGGTGCCGCCGATATCCCCCAGTTGGATGGAGCTGAGGATCTGGATGATGCCGGTAACGGTGCCCAGCAGGCCCAGGAAGGGGGCAACGGTAATGACGGTGTCGAAGACCGTATTGAAGCGCTTCAGCAGGGGCACCTCTGCCGCCAAGGCTGTCTCCAGGGCCAGCTTAAAATCTTCGGGGCTGGCTTCGTTCAGCTCCAGGCCGGCCAAAAAGATGCGGGCAATGGGGAGATCCGCATTTTGCTCCAGCAGGTACTGGGCAGCGCGTGGGTTGCGGCGGTACTGGCTCAGGGCTTGCCGCACCACCTCCTCCTGCCGGTGGGTGACTTTCCACCAAAACAAGGCCCGCTCGATGCAACAGGCCACCGAGAAGACTGAGAACGTCAACAGGGGGATGGAATAGTACCAACCCTGGATCAGGAGCTGCAAGACTCTATCCATACGATCCTAGTTACCCCCTTCTAGCGGCAATTCACGCTCATCTTGTCATAGCACTTTCTCGGCAGGGCTGGGATCCCTTTTGAGTGGCTGGAATTGCACCTTCTGGCATCCTGGATCATCCCACGTGAACCCCAGCCACCTCTCCGACCTCTCAGTAGTGGCAACAACCTCCTATCCCCCTCCCGGCAGGGGCGCTATGCTGGGGCGTGGGATCTCCACCTGTTGGGATCTCCTAGGCAACTCTGCTCTCTTGAGATCGCTAACAACCGATGTCTGCTCAGCCCTTCCCACCTTTGGCTCTCCTAAGTGTCTCCGATAAGACCGGCCTGATCCCGCTGGCCCAGGCCCTCGTGCAGGAGCACGGCTTTCAGCTGCTCAGCAGCGGAGGCACAGCCAAGGCGCTGTCAGAAGCTGGGATCCCGGTCACCCCTGTTTCGGAGCATACCGGCGCGCCGGAGATCTTGGGGGGACGGGTAAAAACGCTGCACCCCCGCATTCACGGGGGCATTCTGGCCCGCCTGGAGCGCCGCGAAGACCGGGCGGATCTGGAGGCGCTGGGGATCCCTCCCATCCAGTTGGTGGTGGTCAATTTCTATCCTTTCGAGCAGACGGTGGCCCGGGCAGGGGTGTCGCTGGAGGAGGCTTTTGAACAGATCGACATCGGCGGGCCGACGCTGGCGCGGGCGGCAGCCAAGAATTATCCCCACGTTACCGTGCTCACCGATCCCAGCCAGTACCCTCAGTATTTGCAATTGCTCTCTAGCCCCTCCAGCGAGGCGGAGCGGCTGGCCTTTCGCTTCCAGTGTGCCCGCCGCGCCTTCGAGCAGGTACTGGCCTACGACCGCGCCATTGTCGACTACCTAACTCGCTCAGAGCTGTCCCGCCCCTCTCAAGCTCCAGCTCCTGCAACCGCTGCCGAGCAGGTTTTTCAACTGCAAGGGATCCCTTGGCAACGCCTGCGCTACGGGGAAAATCCCCACCAAGCCGCCACCTGGTATGTGGTGGATGCGGCTGCTCCCGGCTGGCATCGGGCCAAACAGTTGCAGGGGAAGGAGCTCAGCTACAACAACCTGCTGGATCTAGAGGCGGCCCGCGCCCTGGCGGCAGAACTGAGCCTAGGGCTGGCCAACGGCCCTAGGCCAGCGGTGGCGGTGATTGTCAAGCACAACAACCCCTGTGGGGTAGCCGTTCGCCCAACTCTGGCTGCCGCTTTTGAGGCGGCTTTGGCCGCCGATCCCGTTTCCGCCTTCGGGGGCATTGTCGCCCTCAACCAAACCTTGGATGGGGAGGCTGCCCGGCGGCTGGCGGAGCCCTTTTTGGAATGCGTGGTTGTCCCGGACTGCACCCCCGAGGCGGCTGAGCAACTGGCAGCCAAAAAGAACTTGCGGCTTTTGGTTCTGCCGGACTTTGCGGTTGGGCCGGCCCAAACCGTTCGCACCCTGGCTGGGGGCTTCCTGGTGCAGGAGGCTGACTTGGCCCAGGGATCCGACCGCCGCCCGTCCTGGCGGGTGGTGAGCGAGCGCCAGCCGACACCGGAAGAGTGGGCGGATCTGGAGTTTGCCTGGACGGTCTGCAAACACGTGAAATCCAACGCCATCGTCGTTGCCCGGCAGGGGCAGACCCTCGGCATTGGCGCAGGCCAGATGAACCGGGTAGGCGCCGTCGAGATTGCCCTTCGCCAGGCCGGCTCGCAGGCAGCAGGAGCGGTTTTGGCCAGCGACGGCTTTTTCCCCTTTGCCGACAGTGTGGAGGCGGCAGCCCGTGCTGGGATCCGCGCCATCATCCAGCCGGGAGGCAGTCTCCGCGATGCCGATTCCATTGCTGCTGCCAATGCTGCTGGGATCGCCATGGTCTGCACTGGCATCCGTCACTTTTTGCACTAGGGCAGACCCCAGGCTCTGGCCCGCTCCGCCAGCCAGCCCTCAGCGCGCAGGTTCTCCAGCTCGCGGCGCACCCGCAGCCGCAATTCAGCATGCTCCAGCCCCTTGGGCAGGGCAATGCCCAGCCCCACCGCCGCCAACGGGGATCCCAAAAACTGAAACTGGGGGTGCTCCGCCAGCCACCCTGCCAGCACCGAGCGATCCGCTGCCCAGGCCTGCACCGCTCCCTTTAGGAGCAATTCCGCCCCTTCCCGGTAGGAATCCACCGCCACCAACTCAACCCCTGGGAGGTAGCGCTGGAGGTAAGGAATAGCAGCCGATCCGCGCAGGACGGCAATCCGCGCGCCGCCCACATCCGACCACCTTTCCCAGTTGTGGGAACGGGCCACAACCAAGCTGGGGCCATCCTGATAGTAGGGCGAGGTAAACTCCACTTGTCGCGCCCGATCCGGCGTAATGCCAAGCTGGGCAATAGCCAGATCTACCTCCCCAGCGGCCACTGCCTGCAGCCGCTTCACGTTGGCTACCGGCACCAGCTCCACCGCCTCCGCGGATCCCAAGAGCCGGGATCCCAGCTCGCGGGCCAGCTCGATCTCAAACCCCTGCAGCTTGCCCATGGGATCGCGAAAGCCCAACGGCCTCAGGTTGTCTTTGACCGCAATTCGCACCTGACCCGAACGCACAATCTCTGGCCAGGGGCGGGCAGCCGCAGGGATCCCCCTCCCCAAGCAAGCCAAGGCCAGGCCGGCTGCCATGCAAGACCTCTGGATTGCTGCGGCCAACGGAGACCGAGACCCCATCTCTTTAGGAGGCGCGGGCCTGGCGAGCTGCTTCCACCACTTGGGTAAAGGCTTCTGGATCCAGGAAGGCCAAGCGGGCCAGCATTTTGCGGTTCAGTTGGATATTGCCTTTTTTGAGGCCGTCGATGAACTCGCTGTAGCGCAGGCCCTGGGCGCGGGTGGCCGCGTTGATGCGGGCAATCCACAGGCGGCGAAAATCCCGCTTCTTGCGCCGGCGATCCCGGTAGGCGCTGCGCAGAGCCTTCATCACCTGCTGGTTGGCAGTGCGGAACAGCTTGGAGCCGGCTCCTCGAAAGCCTTTGGCTAGCTTGAGGATCTTCTTACGACGCTTGCGGGCAACATTGCCGCGTTTGACTCTCATGGCAGTAACCCAATACAGACGGATATAGAAGTTGGCGAGCCCCCGGCAAACCTTGAGACTTCAACCCGTCCCCAACGTGCCGAGGCGTCGGGGAAGCGGCGCGTAGCGCGAACAGGACCCAGCTAGTGGGTGTTGGGCAGCATCAGGCGCACATTGGCCAGATCCTGCTTGCTTACCAGGGCTACACCCGCCAGCTTGCGCTTACGGTTGCTGGTTTTGTGCTCAAGTAGGTGGTTGTGCCCGGCCCGGCGGCGCATAAACTTGCCGCTGCCGGTGAGGCGAAAGCGCTTGGCGGCTGCCTTGCGAGTTTTGATTTTGGGCATGGCAGTACCCCCAGAATGGGTGGGGCTGGAGAAAAGGTCACAGCCTCCCAGCATAGAGCAGGAAAGTCCAAGAAGGCAAATGCTGCCACCGGTCTTGGCTGCCCACATTTGCTCAGAGGCACTCAAAGACAGCCCTCCCGTGGCTCCAAGAGCAGCACTTGCCAGCGCAGCAACTGCTGCAACTGCGGCCAGCCCAGGGGAGACTCCAGGCTGTCTTGAAGGGCTTGGACGGTGCGGATCCCGTCCACCTGCTGCAGGAAGGCGAAGGCTTCCTCGCTGAGGGAGATTGCCTCGTAGGCGTAGTTGAAGATGCTCCGGCCCGGCCACAGGCCTAGACATGGGCTGAGGTGGGCAACAGCCGAGGCCACCGCCTCCGGACTGGTCCATTCCCAGCGGGGGAGGGGAGGCTTGCCGAGGAAGAGCTCGTAGTGGGCCACCACCGGATCCAGCAGCTCGATCAGGCGGTAGCGCTCCGGCTCTGGCAGTTGAGCCGCCTGGGCCAGCAGGGCCTCATCCTGGCCCAACACCCGTTCCAGCCGCCAGAACTCCGGGTTGGAAAAGCGCAAAAACTGCAGCCCGGAGGCGCGGATCAGCTCAAACAGGGTCTCAATGTTGTAGTCCACTTCCTGCGGGTGCAGGTACATGTCGGCAAAGCATTCGTCGTCCACGTTCTCAACGGCCCAGCGGGCGCGTTCCTGCTGCTGGATGCGGTTGCTCTCCGGCAAAATCCGGAAGAGGCGGCGGCCTACCTGTAGCCCTTGTTGCAGGTGTTCTGCGGAAGCCAGGGGCTGGTGTTCGGAGCCGGCGACCAGTAGGCGGATGGCCTTTTGCATCAGGCGAATTTCGTGGCGGCCCAGCTCGCCATAGACAAACAAATGCAGGATCCCGCCAGGGGCCAATTTGCTCGCCAGCGCCTGCAGCCCCGCCAGCGGATCCGGCAGGTGGTGGAGCATGCCCACGCAGTTGATGAAGTCGAACTGCCCCGGCAGTTGGTCGATGTCGTAAACGTTGAGCTGGCAAAACTGCACTGGCGGCGCCTGGGAAGCCCGGCAGCGGGCCTTGGCAATCTCCAGGGCGCGGCCGCTTAGGTCAAAGGCCCAGATCTCCGCTTCCGGGTTTTGGTGGGCGATGTATTCTGTCCCTACCCCAGAGCCGCAGCCGGCATCCAGGATGCGCACCTTGCGCCGGCCCGGATGGGATCCGGTGCAAAAAGCATAGGCCTGGGGCCAGCTCCAGCGCCAGTTCCACCCCGGCGGGGGAACGGTGCCGATGGGCTGTGGTGGGAAGGGGTAGAGGTCGTAGAGCTGCCGCACTTGCTCAAGGATCTGTTCGGCGTTGCGGGACTGCATAGGCTCTCCGGCCAGACTATCCAGACTATAGTGACGATATCCCCCTCACGAGATGTTCTGCCGCCCCCTATGGCTGTTCGCTCCTCTCACCCGTTGCAAGCTGGCCTCACCTTCGATTGGCTCAAACTGAGGGCTGAGCTCAAAAAAATTCTCGATCCCCGGCGGGTGATCAGCAGGCCGGAGGAGCTGCTGGTTTACGAGTGCGACGGGCTGACCAGCTACCGGCAAAGGCCGGCTCTGGTGGTGTTGCCGCGCACCACGGAGGAGGTGGCGCAGGTGGTGAAGCTGTGCAGCCGCTACCAGGTGCCCTTCGTGGCGCGGGGATCCGGCACCGGCCTTTCGGGAGGGGCGCTGCCGCTGGAAAATAGCGTCGTCATCGCCACCACCCTGATGAAACAGATCCTGGAGATTGACCTAGACAACCGCTGCATGGTGGTGCAGCCGGGAGTAATCAACGCCTGGATTACCCAAGCGGTGGCCGCCCAGGGCTATTTTTATGCGCCGGATCCCTCCAGCCAGTCGGTTTGCTCCATCGGCGGCAATGTGGCGGAAAACTCCGGCGGCGTCCACTGTCTCAAGTACGGGGTGACGGCCAACCACATCCTCGGCCTGACGGTGGTGCTGCCGGATGGGGAAGTGGTGCGCTGGGGGGGCAAGATCCCGGAGATGCCCGGCTACGACTGGGTGGGCCTGTTCGTCGGCTCCGAGGGCACTCTGGGCATTGCTACCGAGATTACCCTGCGCTTGCTCAAGGCGCCGGCCCAGGTGCAGGTCTTGCTGGCGGATTTTGACAGCGTCGAGGCGGCAGGAGCCACCGTTTCCGACATCATCGCCGCCGGGATCATCCCCGCCGGCCTGGAGATCATGGACAACTTCAGCATCAATGCTGTGGAGGATGTGGTGCAGTTGGGCTGCTACCCGCGGGATGCGGCAGCCATCTTGCTGGTGGAGGTGGACGGGCTGGAGCTGGAGGTGGAGGAAGTCGGCCAACAGGTGAGGGCGCTCTGCTTGAAAAACGGGGCCCGCCAGGTGCAGGTGGCCGTCGATGCAGAAGAGCGGGCGCGGCTGTGGAAGGGGCGCAAGGCGGCCTTTGCCGCCATGGGCAAGCTCAGCCCCAACTACTACGTCCAGGATGGGGTGATCCCCCGCAGCCAGCTAGCCTATGTCCTCAAAGAAATCGAGCGCCTCAGCCGCCAGTACGGCTACCCGGTGGCCAATGTGTTCCACGCCGGCGACGGCAACCTCCATCCGCTGATTCTCTACGACGAGTCGGTGCCGGGATCCCTGGAGCAGGTGGAGAAGCTGGGGGGTGAGATCCTCAAGCTCTGCGTGCGCCTGGGAGGCAGCATCTCTGGCGAGCATGGCATCGGGGCCGACAAGCGCTGCTACATGTCGGAGATGTTTACGCCCACGGATTTGGAGAGCATGCAGTGGGTGCGGCAGGTGCTCGACCCGCAGCACATCGCCAATCCCGACAAGATCTTTCCCACCCCCCGCACCTGCGGCGAGGCGGCCCACGCCCACCGGCAGCCGGAATGGCAAGGGATCCCGGTCTTCTAGGTGGCCTGGCGCTGCTGCTGCAGCTCGGCAAAGGCCTGGGCAAAGTCCTCCTGGCGGATGACCAGGGTCTTGGGATCCACCGACTCGGCAGTGGCCCGGTGGCGGCGAATGGCGGCAATTGCCGCCCGGTTGCTCAAGAGAGCCAGATCGGCGCCGCTCCAGCCTTCCGTGCGCTCAGCCCATCCTTCCAGATCCACATCCGGCCCCAGGGGGCGCTTGCGGTTGTGCACGGCCAAGATCTCCCGCCGCCCGGCCCGATCCGGCAGCTCCACACTCAGGTGCAGCTCCAGCCGGCCGGCGCGGGTGAGGGCGGGATCCAAGCTGGCTTTGCGGTTGGTGGCGGCCACCACCAACACCCCCTGGCTGGGGCGGATCCCGTCCAGTTCGGCCAGCAGTTGCCCCAGGACGCGGTCGCTGACGCCGCTATCGCCGGAGTAGCTGCCCCGCGCCGGGGCGAGGGTGTCGATCTCGTCGATGAAGATGACACAAGGGGCGCACTGGCGGGCGCGGGCAAAGAGCTCTCGCACCGCCTGCTCGGAGGATCCCACCCATTTGCTCAAGAGCTCTGGGCCGGAGACGGCGATGAAGTTGGCCTTGGCCTGGGAGGCAATCGCCTTGGCCAGCAGGGTCTTGCCGGTGCCGGGAGGGCCGCTGAGGAGGATCCCTTTGGGCGCTTGCGCCTGGGCCTGCTCGTACAGCTCCGGGTGCAGCAGGGATCCCTCGATGGCCTCCTGCAGAACCTGCTTGGCCTGCTCCAGGCCGCCGATCTGATCCCAGCTCACCTGGGGCGACTCGATTTCCACTGAGCGCAACACCGCCGGCTTCACCTGTTGCAGGGCCTGCTGAAAGTCCGCCGCCGAAACTGTCAAGGAGTCGGGGATGGGGGATCCCAGATCCGGCACCTGCCGCCGCAAGGCCGCATAGGCTGCCGCCTGGCACAGGCCGCGCAGATCTGCCCCCACAAAGCCCAGCGTCTGATCCGCCAGGCTGTCCAAGTCCACATCTTCTGCCAGCGGCATGCCGCGGGTGTGGATGGCCAAGATCTCCCGCCGCCCCTCCCGATCCGGCACCTTGAAAATGACCTCGCGGTCGAAGCGGCCCGGTCGCCGCAGCGCCGGATCCAGGGCCTCGGGCCGGTTGGTGGCCGCCAGCACCACAACACCTTTTTGGGCCACAAAGCCGTCCATCAGCCCCAGCATTTGAGCCACCAGGCGCTTTTCCACCTCTCCCTCGACGGCGGCGCGGTTGGGCACAAGGGCGTCGATTTCGTCGATGAACACGAGACAGGGGGCCGACTTGGCCGCCTTTTCAAATACCTGCCGCAGGCGCGCCTCCGCCTCCCCATAGTACTTGCCGATCAGCTCCGGGCCGACGAGGGCAATGTAGTTCACCCCCAGGCTCTCGGCCAAAGCGCGGGCCGTCAGGGTCTTGCCAGTGCCAGGGGGGCCAACCAACAGCACGCCACGGGGCGGCTCCAAACCCAACTTGGCCAGCAGATCGGGCCGCTTGAGGGGGATCTCCACCAGCTCCCGCAAAGCTTGCAGTTGTTCCTTCAACCCCCCCACATCCTTGAGGCGCGGTCCCGGCCAGGTGTCTGGGCTGCCGGGGGGGTCGGCGACAGTGGCCTCAGGCGTAGGGTCAGCCTTGGGCGGCTCGCGCCAGCCTGACGTGGACATCACCTGAGGCTCGCTGCTCCAGGAGGGATCCCCCGTCTGGGCACTGCGGCGGCGGGGGATAGAACCAGAAGGGGGGATGGAGCTGCCCAGGGATCGGGCCTGGATGCGCACTTCGGTTCGCAGCCCCCCCGTGTTTTTTTTCTCGTCCAGCTTCTGGGCTAGCTCGATGAGCTGCTCAATACCCTGGATAAAGTCGCTTAGATCCGCCACAGCCCGGGTTTTCCGTCTACAAATGACCCACCAACAGAGGTTTTAGCCCATCCCTTGCCGGCTGAGGCTCTCCCCAGTAAGCCAGGGATCCGGCGCCGGCAAGCTTTCTGGTCAGCCCACAGCCTAGAGAGAGCGGGATTCAGCCACAGCCGAGATGGGGGAAGGGCTGGCGGAGAGCTTGCGCACCTCGGAGCAGAAAGAGGCCATGCTGAAGCCGCCGAAGCGCTTGACGGTGCTGGCCCGCAGGCGCAGGTTGGGGCTGGCAAACCAGATGCGCTCCTCCGACTCGGTCATCTCGTACTCGGTGTAGAGGGTGAGGGCGCCGTCCGATCCCATGACGTAGGTGCCGGCCACCGGCACTTTCTCGGCATAGCCCTGATCCCGCAACAGTTGCCCCCGCATGGGGTTGTCGGGATCGGGAATGGGAACCAGCACCACATCGCCTTTGTACTCTTCGTTGTCCCACTCCTGCTCCCCATTCCACTGCACTCGCGCCGCCCCCACGGCCCGCCGTGGATCCACCTTGAACAGCTCACAAACCTGGATAACTGCCGGATCGGCGGGCGAAAGGGTAGCAATTTGCATCCGCGATCTCCCCCCCTCAGAGCGGCGAAAGGCCAAGTGATGGCTGGTACGCTGACACATCCACTCGCCAGCGCTGAGGGCAAAAAACTCCATTACGGTCATCATGGCCGACGCGGATCCTCCTCGATAACAACCGAAATTTGCCGATTCTAACTTGCGCTGTAGCCGTAGATTGGCTCTTGCCGGCTCTGCTGTTCGCGCCAAAACTGCTCGGCAAAAGCCACCGTCGGGTGGAGGGGGGCGCGGGGTTTGCTGCGCAGAACCATGCCCGCCTCTTCGGGCGTGCGGTTGCCCTTGCGCTGGTTGCAGCGCTCGCAGGCAGTCACCACATTGTCCCAAGTGTGGGATCCCCCGCGAGAAAGAGGCACGACATGATCCAGGGTTAGGTTGTGGGTGCTGCCACAGTACTGACAGGTGTGGTGATCCCGCCGCAGAACCTCCCGCCGGTTAACAGGGGGCACTCGCCAGGCCCGCTCTTTGCCCTTGATGGTCAGGCGGATGTGCTCGGGCACCTCGATCACCTGGCTGGGGGAGCGCACTTTCCATACCGGCACATTCATCATCGCCAGCGGCTCTGCCTTGCCCGTCAGCAGCAGCACAATCGCCCGCCTAATGTTGACCCGGCTAATGGGCAAGTAGTTTTGGGAGAAGACAACGATCGACTGTTCCAGGACGTGGGTAGCAGCAGTCATGACTTAGCTCTTCCATTTGCCGCCATTGTCCTGAGAAATCCGGCGAATGACAAGGTTTTCCCGCAGTGGGCACCATCCAGGCGGATCCCCACCGTTCAACATTCCAGAGTTTCTGACGATCGGGAGCCGGACAGATGGGCTAGTATCCGGGTGATGGTCGGATCCCGTGCCTCCCATGACCTACCCGCTGCATATCGCCTTGGTTTGGCACCAACACCAGCCCCTCTACAAAAGTCCGATAGCGGGTAAATATCGCATGCCTTGGGTGCGCCTACACGGGATCAAAGACTACCTCGACTTGGTTCTGCTGCTGGAGCGCTATCCTCGCCTGCACCAAACGGTCAACCTGGTGCCCTCTCTGATTGTGCAAATCGAAGACTACGTGGCCGGCTCCGCCTTCGATCCCTATTTGGAGCTGACTTTATCTCCTGTCGAAAAGCTGACCCCGGAGCAGCGGCGCTTCATTGTCGAGCGTTTCTTCGACAGCCATTACCCCACCATGATTGAGCCCTATCCCCGCTACCGCCAGCTCTACGAACAGCGGGAATCGCAGGGGATCAACTGGTGCCTACAGTACTGGACACCGCAAGACTTCAGCGACCTGCTGGCCTGGCACAACCTCTCCTGGTTCGATCCCCTCTTCCACGAGGATCCCGAGATCGAGGGCTGGATCAAGATGGGATCCGGCTTTACCCTGGCGGATCGGCAGCGGATCTATGCCAAGCAGCAGCAGATCCTGGCCGCCATCTTGCCCCAGCACGCCAAGCTGCAAGAGAGCGGCCAACTGGAGCTGACCACCAGCCCCTACACCCATCCCATCTTGCCCCTGCTGGTGAGCGAGCGCTCGGCGCGGGTGGCTCGGCCCGGCTTGCCCCTGCCCCGCTACCCCTTCCACTGGGAGCAGGATGTCCACAGCCAACTGGAGCGGGCCAAGCAGATCTACCGGGAGCGCTTTGGCCGCGAGCCGCGGGGTCTGTGGCCTTCGGAGCAATCCGTGAGCCCGGCCATTGTCCCCATCGTGCAAAAGCAGGGTTTTGAGTGGATCATCTCCGACGAGGGCGTGCTGGGCTGGAGCCTGGGCCAACCCTTTCATCGCGACGGGCAGGGCCATATCCTCGAGCCGGAAAAGCTCTATCGGCCCTACCGTCTGGAGAGCGAGGCAGGGGATCTGGCCATTGTCTTTCGGGATCACCGCCTCTCCGATTTGATCGGCTTCAGCTACAGCGCCATGCCCGCCGATGCTGCCGCCAAGGATCTCATCGGCCACCTGGAGAGCATCCGCAACCGCCTGCCCCAGGAACAGCCCTGGCTGGTCACCATCGCCCTAGATGGGGAAAATTGCTGGGAGTACTACCCCCAAGATGGCCGGCCCTTCCTGGAGAACCTCTATGCCCGCCTCAGCCAGCACCCGGCGCTGCGCTTGGTGACGGTTTCGGAGTTTTTGGACCAGTTTCCCCCTACGGAGTTTCTGCCAGCCGAACAACTGCACAGCGGCTCCTGGATTGAAGCTGACTTTACCACTTGGATCGGGGATCCCGTCAAAAACCGCGCCTGGGAGCTCCTGGCCCAAGCCCGCCAGGTCATTCAGGATCACCCTCACGCCAATCCCGAAGCCTGGGAAGCCCTCTGGGCCGCCGAGGGATCCGACTGGTTCTGGTGGTTTGGGGCGGGCCATTCCTCGGCCCACGATGCCGTTTTCGACCAGTTGTTTCGGGAACATCTGCAGGCCCTCTACACCGCTTTGGGAGAGGCCGTGCCGGCAGTGCTGCAGTTCCCTCTCGAGGATCACGATGGGCTGGGGGATCGCCTGCCGCAAGGATTTATCCACCCGGCCATCAACGGCCGCCCCGCCGAACGGGAGTGGAGCCAAGCCGGGCGGGTGGAGATCGGCGCCGCCCGCGGCACCATGCACCGCAACAGCGTCGTCCGCCGCCTCTGGTACGGGTTCGATCACTTCAACCTCTACCTGCGGCTGGATTTTAACTCGGTGGTGCAGCGGCCCAAGCAACTGCAGGTGCTGTGGTTTTACCCCAACTGCGTCACCGTCAACAGCCCCATTCCCCTCCAAGGGTTGCCGGCAGAAGCCCCCCTCAACTACCACTACCGCCACCTGTTGAAGCTATCGCTGCCGCCCCCCGGCACCGGCCAGCATCCCGCCCCTGTCGAGGCTCAGCTCTTGCAGGCAGGGGAGTACCACACCTGGCACGCCATCAGCCACCAAGTGAAAGCGGTGGTGGATGCCTGTTTGGAGGTGGCTATTCCTTGGAGCAATCTGGGCGCCCAGCCGGGACAAGAGCTGCAGTTCGTCATCGTGGCCGCCGATGGCGAGACCTTCCAGGAAGGGATCCCGCCCAAGGCCACCATCGCCCTGCGCAGGCCTTGAGCGGCTGGCCGTTGATCCTTAGAATCTCTGGTTATGCAGCGCGACCTCTACCCGCCCATCGAGCCTTACGATCACGGCTTTCTCCCCGTCTCTTCCCTGCACACCCTCTACTACGAGCAGTGCGGCAACCCAGACGGGAAGCCGGTGGTGTTTTTGCACGGAGGGCCCGGCGGCGGCATCGATCCCCTTTACCGGCAGTACTTCGAGCCCAGCCGCTGGCGGGTGGTGCTGTTCGATCAACGCGGCTGCGGCAAGAGCCGCCCCTACGCCGAGCTGCGGGAGAACACCACCTGGGATCTGGTGGCCGATATCGAAAAGCTGCGCCGGCACCTGGGCATTGAGCGCTGGTGGGTGTTCGGGGGCAGTTGGGGCAGCGCCCTCGCCTTGGCCTATGGGCAAACCCACCCCCAATCCTGCCTGGGGTTTATCTTGCGGGGCATTTTTCTGCTGCGCTCGTTTGAGATCCGCTGGTTCTACCAGTCGGGGGCCAGCTACCTGTTCCCCGATGCTTGGGAACATTACCTGGATCCCATCCCCCCCAACGAGCGGGATGACCTGCTGGCAGCCTACCACCGCCGCCTCAACGACCCCGATCCCCAGGTGCGCCTGAGGGCGGCCCGCGCCTGGGCCATCTGGGAGGCCAGCACCAGCAAGTTGATCCCCAGCCCTGAGCTCATCGAGCGCTTTGGCCGGGAAGAGTTTGCCGAGGCCTTTGCCCGCATCGAGTGCCATTACTTCGTCCACGGCGGCTTTCTGGATCCTGAAGATCAGCTCCTCAGGGGGGTGGAGCGCCTGCGCCATCTGCCGGCTGTCATTGTCCAGGGGCGCTACGATGTGGTCTGCCCCCCCATTTCCGCCTGGGAACTGCACCAGGCCTGGCCAGAGGCGGAGTTTCATCTCATTCCCGATGCCGGCCATTCCATCACCGAGCCCGGGATCCGCACCGCCCTGCTGCAGGCCACCGATCGCTGCGTTGGTCTGTGAGCCGCTGAGATAGGCCGGGTTGAGGATCCCAAGAGCTTGAAGAATTGCTACAGAAATGCCGGCAAAACCTTGGGATCTAGCCCCAAAGCACGGCCAAGCCTATCGACAGTTGGCGATTTTGGGTTTATCACTGAGGGAAGGGCGGTGCAAGCTGCCCGGTTGATGGGTTCCGCTGTCTCTCTCGGGCTGGTCGATCCATCCCAATGCTTTTGCGGATCTCAACTTGTTATTCTTCGCCGTTTCCAGGCTCGAACTATGCAGAAACCGAACACTCTGTTCAAGCTTGCCCTCGCCCTGCCCGCCTCCCTCCTGCTGGCAGATGCTGTTGTGGCCTACCCCTGTGACTCGGTTGGGGGTGAAGCTTACAACTTCTACAGCCCCACGGTTCAGGTTGACAGTTTCGGGGCTCAGGTGTCGCCTGCTGTCGTAGGCAACGGTTTCATCGGGGTTGCCATCGAAGCGGTGGATGGACAGCCGGCTCAAGGCGCTATCAGCCGTCGCCTGTTCGGCCCTGCGCCTCGAGTTCAAGGGGTGCAGGTGGTTGGCCTGCTCCAGGATGGCCCGGCTCAACGAGCGGGTCTGGCCCAGGGGGATATTTTGATTGGGGTGGACGGGCAGCGGGTCACCTCGGTGCAACATGTGCAGCAAATTATCCAAAACACCCCCGTGGGCCAGCGGGTACCCATTACCTTCCGGCGCGGCGGACAAGTGCTATCGACGGTGGTTGTGGTCGGCGATGGCCGTGTGTTGCGCCCCTTGATGCTGCAGCAGCAGTGAGTGTTGCCAGGGATCCCTTGCTGAGCTCTCTGTGACTGCTGCACTAGGGACAGAGTGGGCAGTTTGGGCGGTTTGCGGCCTCAATGGGCTGCTGTTTTTAGCCTTGCTTGCCCTGATTCCTGTCCTCTTGAACCTGCGGTCGGCGCTCTGGGTTACGGAGCGGGCTATGGCTGATTGGCGGGAAGCCGCTGAGCGGGCTTTGGCTCCCACGCCGGCTGAGTTGCTGCGCCTGCGGGATCGGCTGCGGGAGAATCGCCATACCCTCGACCGCTGGCAGCGCCGTCTGCAGTTTTGGCAAGGGATCCGCAGGGTGGCTGTTTGGCTGGGGCGCAGGCTGTGAGGGGCATGGATACCCATCCCATCCGGCTGCAGGTGATGGCCAATGCGCTGGCGGGGATCGCCGAGGAGATGGGGGCGCGCCTCATCCGCGGTTCTTACTCGGCCAACATCAAGGAACGGCGGGATTGCTCGACAGCCCTGTTCGACGCCCAAGGGGCCTGTATTGCCCAGGCGGCCCACATTCCAGTTCACCTGGGAGCTCTCTCGGAGGCGGTGCGGGCGGTGGTGGCAGCCGGCCCGCGGCCCGGCGATGTGTTCGTCCTCAACGATCCCTACCAGGGGGGATCCCATCTGCCGGATATCACGGTGGTTACGGCCATCCCCGGCCTGCGGGATCCAGAACAGGTCTGTGCCTATGCGGTGAACCGCGCCCACCATGCCGATATTGGGGGGATGCGCCCCGGCTCCATGCCCGCCGACTCTACGGAAATCTGGCAGGAGGGGCTGGTGATCCCGCCGCTACGGCTGGCCCAGATGACCTCGACAGGGGAGCTGCGCTGGCAGGAGGATCTGCTGCGCCTGATCCTGGCCAATGTGCGCAACCCTGAGCAGCGGCGGGGAGATTTGCAGGCCCAGGTGGGGGCCAGCGCCGTGGGGGTGAGCCGGTTTGGCGAGCTGCTGGCCCGGTTCGGGGAAGAGGAGGCCTGGCAGTTGATTGCCGGGGTGATCGCCTACAGCCGACGGCGGATGCAGGCCCAGATCCGCGCTCTGCCCGATGGGATCTACACCGCCTGCGACTACCTGGAGGGCTACGGGGATCCGCCTGAGCCCATTGAGATCCGGGTGCAGGTAGAGGTCAAGGGGGAGAGGCTGCGGGTGGACTTCGCCGGCACAGCCCCGGCCACCGCGGGGAACCTGAACGCGCCTCTGGCCGTGACCCGCTCGGCGGTGCTCTTTGCCCTGCGCTGCCTGTTGGATCCCACTGCCCCCAGCAATGTCGGCCTGGAGGATCCCATCGAGATTGTGGCCCCGCCCGGCTGCCTGGTCAATGCCCAATTTCCGGCGGCGGTGGTGGCCGGCAACGTGGAAACCTCGCAGCGCATTGCCGATGTGGTGTTCAAAGCCCTGGCCCCGGTGGCCGGATCCCGTGCCATCGCCCAGGGGCAGGGCACCATGAACAACTGCGTGCTGGGCAACCGCCACTTCACCTACTACGAAACCCTGGGGGGCGGCCAGGGGGCCAGCCAGCAGCGACCAGGCCTGGATGGGGTGCACGTGGGCATGAGCAATACCCTCAACACCCCCATCGAAGCCCTGGAGCTGGAGTATCCCCTGCGGGTGCTGCGCTACGAGTTGCGCCCAGATTCCGGCGGCCATGGCCGCCAGCGGGGCGGGTGGGGGCTGATCCGCTCCATCCAGACCTTGCAAGATTGCACCCTCTCCCTGCTCACCGACCGGCGCCACCATGCCCCGCAAGGGGAAGAAGGCGGCGAACCTGGCCAGCTGGGGATCAACCTCGTCAACGGGGATCCCTTGCCCAGCAAGATCAGCCGCCCCCTGAAAGCCGGCGATGTGCTCACCCTCTACACCCCTGGCGGCGGGGCTTGGGGGTCCAGCGAGGAGGAGCAGGCACCCGAACCCACATAGCGCAGGCGAGCGAGAAACAACTGCTCGCAGCGGCGGAGCACATCATCGCGGCTGGCGAAGTGCTCCAGCCTTTGCACTTCTTGACCCTTCTCAAACAAAATTAAGGTCGGCAGCGAGCGCACCCGATAGCGGCGCGGCAGCCAAAAATTGTCGTCCACATTCACCCGCAGCACCTTGACCGCGCCGCCCCACTCTGCTGCGAGACGGTCGGTAATCGGCTGAATGAAGCGACACAGGCCACACCAAGGGGCACCAAAATCCACCAACACCAACCCGTCACTTGTCAAAAGTTCTTGATTAAAAGCATCTAAAGCAACTTGCAAGTTCATCACTCCCAGACTAAAGAAGTTGTTTGGGATCATGCTACCAGGCAACCCCGCTGGCTGCAGAAACCATTTGCGGATGAAAGGCATAAAGAATCACAACAAAGCTGAACACCCCCAGATAGGCCCAGCGCAGAAACTCTCGCGGTTGCAGGTGTTGTCGCCGCTGCAGAATGGCCAAGCCGGGGATCACAGAAGTACGGGCCTTGAGATCGCGGAAGGCCTGGCCGTATTTCCGCTCCAGACGGTGATCCCCGTGCCAGACGGCGAACAGGTGGTAGGCCACCAGCCCCAGGGAAGTGACCAGCATAAAACTGGAGCCAATCCAAAGGGAATGGGCCACACACCAGATCACCTGGCCCACCATTTGGGGGTGGCGGGTGATGCGGATGATCCCGGTCTCAAACAGGTGAATCTCCGGCTTGTGAATGGCAGCAATCTCCAGTAAGTTGAAGGTAGCCGGATACAAAAAGAAAAACGAGAGCGCCGACAAAAGAACAACGGTGGTGTGAATGCCGGGGACAGCATGGAGATCCCAGAGGATCACCCCGTCGTAGCGATGGTTCAAAAAGTAGATCAGCAACAGCGGAGCCAAGCTGAGGCTGACCAGCGCAAAAAGAAGGCGGTACAGACGGGATCCCAGCCAAGCTTCCCCCCAGGGGCGCAAGTGGGCCAGCCCACTGTGAGCACAGGCAAACCCCAAGATCATGCCCAACATGATCGCGTGGGATCTGTACCGGGCGAGCTCCGGCAGCAAGTGGTTGAAGAAAGTGGACAGCATCTTTTCGATGGCTCCTCTTCCGGTGTCGCTGTGACTTATGCTTAAAGATAAGTTACATTGGGCAACCTTCCGATGCTGAAACCTTTTTTTCTACGTTTTCTCGGCCTGCTCCTCTCGGTCACCCTGATGCTGGGCTGGGCGACCGCAAGCGCTCAGGCGGCCCGCCTCACCGGCAAGTACTACGAAGACAGCATGACCCTGATCCAAACCCTGCGCACCGTTCTCTCGGAAGCGGATCCCGTGATGAATCCAGAGGAGGCGCAGGTGGAAGCGATGGAGGCCATTCAAGAATTTGCAGGGCGCTACCATGGCCATCGCTACGACAAGCTGCAATCCTTTACGACTCTGCGCACCGTGTTCAACACCGTGGCCTCCCACTACCGCACCTCCAAGCGGCCTCTTGACCCAGAGAAGGTGGAGCGGGTGCTGATGCAACTGGATCGCGCTGAGCTGGCCTTGCGCCGCGAAGGTTAAGCTTTTCAGATCTCCCAGATCCAAATCACTGGGCGAGGCGCAGGATTACCTTGATGACAACCCGGTGGAGGCTGCTTTCGCCAAGCTCCAGATCGCCCCCCATTTCTCTCAGGAGCCGTTCGCTCACCCGCCAAGCAGCGCAACCCTTTGTTTGGATGGGCACATGGCACCGCCCTTCCAGATTCCACTCCAGGCACAGGCGCCCCTCCGCTGCTGCGATGGGATAGAGGTGTAGAGCCATCGAACCATAGCGTAGGGTGCGAATACCCCAGCGACACACCCCCAGCAGAGCCTGCACCAAACCGTGGGGATCCGCCCAAACCATAAGGCTGTCCGGGAGGGCGGGCAGCTCAGAGGCAGAAGGCGGTTGTAGGATCGGCCATTCGTAGCGAATGCCCTGATCCTGGGCCTGTAGGCGAGTTAGGCTGTACACATCCTGAAGGAGGGGACGGAGTCGGGTCGGCTTCGGTTGCAAGGGTTGAATGGGCAGGTCGTGGCGGGCCAGGCGGCTGTACTCCTCGAGCAACTGGATCAGGCGCTCCACCGCTTCTTTGGCACTTTGAAGGTACTCCCGCTCTTCTTCGCGGGAATCGCACAGATCGGACAGCACCAACTGCAGGGATCCCATCTGGCTGCTGAGGGGGTTGCGCAGCTCGTGGCCAATGCTGACGAGCAGCTCCTGCTGAAAGGCGCGCATCACCTCCGAGCGCTCAAACGCAAACTGCCAATCCACCGCCTCTTGCCTGACGGCAGCAGCGGCCTGCTGGGAGGGAGGATCGGGTTTTGCTGCGGGCAAGGGTTTCCTCCAGAGGTACTTCGGACAAAAGGTAGGAGATCCCGTTGATGTTCGAAGCAGGGCGTTCGGATGGAGAGCCTTGGGTTTTAGCTAGTTTGACAACGGCGCGCTCCTGGATCCTACCTTTTTCTTCCCAACTTTCTAGCCGACGAAGTGGGCGCTGACCACCCGCTCAATTCCGGCCAAATCCCGGTGGACTTGGATCTGCTGATAGCCGCCTCTGGCCTGCAACTGCTCCGCCACCCAAGGGGCTTGGCCTTGCATCACCTCCACCGCCCAAAAGGAGTTGGGGGCCAAGTAATCCGGTGCTTTTTGAATCAAAAGCCGCAAGTGCACCAGCCCATCTTCCCCGCCATCGAGGGCCTGTCGTGGCTCGTGCAGCCGTACCTCGGGCATGAGGTAGGCCAGCTCCCCGGTGGGGATATAGGGCGGGTTGGAAACCAGGCCACGCAGCCGACCTCGCCAGGGATCCAAAGGCGCAAACCAGGATCCCTGTAACAGCTTCACCCGTTCCTGCAGATGATAGTCCGCCACATTGGCTGCCGCAACGGCCAAAGCCTCTGGGCTCACGTCCACCGCTAGAAGCTGCAACTGGGGATGCCCCTGGGCCAAAGCGATGGCAATGGCCCCGCTGCCGGTGCCCAGGTCGGCAAAAGGGGATCCCGGCGGCAGCAGGTTAGACTGCAACCAAAGGGAGGCTTGCTCCACCAGCAGCTCGGTCTCCGGGCGCGGGATCAACACCGCTGGCGTTACCCGCAAGCTCAAACCTGCCCACTCTACCCTTCCCAGCAGGTACTGCAGGGGGATGCGCTCTGTCAGCCGGCGCCGCCACAGCTCCTCTACCTCCGCCAGCGGATCCCCCTGCAGCGTCGGGGGCCGACCCAGCAAGCGCTCCAACGATCCCCAGCCCAGCCGTTCCCTAAGCAGAAGTTCCACCTCCTGAGGAGGGATGCCGGCGGCTTGCGCCGCCTGCAGAGCCTGGGCACGCCAGGCCAGCAATTGCTGCACCAGCGCAGAGGGGGATCCCATCAGGAGCTAGGTCAACGCCGCTGAGGCTGGGGAGTGGCAGAGCGAATTAACGATTGCACGTACTCCAGCGACGCGCGCGGCGGAATGAAAGCGATCTTCTGCACATCCTCCTGGGCGTCAGGGGCTAACATGCGCTCCACCACGATGGCCAGGGAAGTGACCTCGATCTGGGTTTTGCCGACCACCTCGGGGTTCTGCGCCGCCGCCCGGTCTAAAGCCCCCTTCAGGTCGTTGCGGTCGAAGAAGAAAGGCACCACCTCCTGGCCATCCTGCTCGATGGTCAGCAACCCCTCTCCCGAGCGGCCATAGAACAGCGGCACGCCGATCACTTCCGGCGGCACCTCCTGACCCGTTTCTTTCAGCACTTGCTTGGCCGCCTCCACATCAGCAGCCCGAGGCACCACCTCAAAGTACAGATTGCTATTCTTGGCCCGCTCTTCTTCCGACTTTTCGTAGGCGTAGCCCAAGGGAATGGGCACCACCTGGGCTTGCTGGCCCACCTCAGGGTTCTTGGCTTTCACCTGATCCAACGCTTGCTGGGCTTGGTTCTGATCCAGCCAGAAAGAAGCCACCTGGATGGTGCGACCCTCCCGCTCTACGTTAGCGACCACAGGGGTGCCGTTCTGAGACACAATGGCAAAAACCGGCACCAGATTCAGCCGCTCCGCCACTTCTTGACGACTCATGGGGGCTGCCACTGCCTGAGTCGAGAGGGGCCCCCCTTGAGCAAAAGTAGGAACTCCCCCCCAGATCACCCCCGCCAACCCCAGCAGGAGGGTGCTGCGAACTGCCGCTACGAACGCGGCCCGCCCGCCTGCCTGAGCTCTACGGCGGCAGAGGGATCCCAAAAGCGGCACTGCATTACCGCGCATCATTTTCATCTCTACTCCTGGCATCACGCCTTGTCTTCGTTGCTATTGGGTCAGATCCCTGAAACACTAACCGACGACCTCTGCCCAAGAGGAGCTGACCAAGCTCACCTTGCTCAACACAGCTCAGGCTGGCCATGCGGCGCACTCTTGGGACTTTGGGGACAGCGCCTGGCGAAGCTGGCCCTTGCTGACACTACGCCCCTCTACCCTTTTTGACGAGCGCCCCCTGGGCCACCCTAGAAGGCAAGGTTAAAGCATTTGCTCAACCCCTGTCGAGGGGTAAAGCCCTCGTTTTGGGTGGGGATCCCGCATCACCTCCTACTATATACGGAGTCTAACAAAGCGGATCCACACCAAATACAGATAGCCCCTCCATCCTCTGGCTGTAGAGTCTGGGCTGAGAAGGCAGGATCCTGGGAACGCGGCAGCGGCGTGGGGCGCCTGGGCTGAGGGCAAAGATCCCATCAGGCAAAGCTCTTGCTTCCCGATCCCGCTACTGACTGAGGTTCCGAAATGGGAAACAGACGGCCCTGCTCGACGGTAACTTGAACCCGCGTGCCCACCGGCAAAGCTTCCCGCGCCAGGGCGTGCAATTGCTTGCCCGTCTCTGTAACCAGACAATAGCGATACTCTCGCCCCAGAAACTGTCGATCCCGAATGGTAACTCTCCCCTGGGGATTGGGATGCAGACGTAACTCCTCCTGCCGGATCATCAGCTCTCCCTGGCGCAGATGGGGATCGGGCTGATCCCTCAAAGCCTGAAATGGGATGTGCAGCAGCCCCTCAGCTTGCCAACCGAACTCCCGCCGCTCACAGCGAAGAAAGTTGGCCTGGGCGATGAATTCCGCCACAAAGCGGGTAGCCGGCTCCCGATAGACTTCCTCCGGGGATCCCCATTGCTCAATACGCCCTTCCCGCATCACCGCCACCCAATCGGAAAGGCAGAGAGCCTCCTCTTGGTCGTGGGTAACGAAAATGGCCGAGGTCTGGGTTTGCTTGAGGATTTTGCGGATTTCTTCCCGCAAGTAGTAGCGCACCTGCACATCCAAGTTGCTCAACGGCTCATCCAAAAGGATTAGGCTGGGCTTGGGGGCCAGAGCTCGGGCCAGGGCCACCCGCTGCTGCTGCCCGCCTGAAAGTTCATGAGGATAGCGGTGGGCGTAGTCCTCTAGACCCACCAACCGCAACACCTCGTCAGCCCGTTCCCGCGCCTGTTGGGCAGCGCCTCCCACCTCAGCCGAGGAGGAGCGACTGCCGCCCCCCGCTGCCGACGCGAACAGGGCAGTGGGCCGGAGGCCAAACATCACATTGGCCAACACATCCAAGTGGGGAAACAGGGCAAAATCCTGAAACACCAGCCCCACCCCCCGCCGCTCCGGTGGGATCCACTGCCCCTCCCCGGCCACCACTCGCCCCCCCAGCAGGATCCGCCCGCTGTCTGGCTGCTCAAAGCCGGCAATGGTGCGCAATAAAGTGGTCTTCCCACAGCCCGATGGGCCGACAATCCCCAGAATGTCTCCCTGGGGCAGGCGAAACGCCACTTCCTGCAAAACCAACTGCCGCTGGCCGGGAAACCCCTTGCTGATGTGCTCAACCTCAAGAATGTAGGGAGAGTCCGTCCGGGCAGCGGTGGACGTCGAGGAAATCAAAAACTCGGCCATGATCGTTGTTGCAAAAGATTTTCACTATCTTTACCAGACTACCATACCTCAGATCCTTCCCGGCCCGACGCCAGTCAGCTAGAGGGCGGCGGAGAGGGATCGATGCCAGTCTTTCCTGTTTGCTTGGAGGGGCAGGCAGGAATTAGTGTTACACTGGGTTAACGAAGTTTCCCAGGCTCTGGTGGCGCTTATTCTCGACGGCGCATCCCAGAGTTTTATTGTGGATGAGTTTTGAGACCCAGTTTCCCGAACGTGCCCTGATTACGGGGGCCAGTCGAGGGATCGGCAAAGCAGTGGCCCTAGCCCTAGCTCGGCAGGGGGTGGCAGTTGCTCTGGTGGCCCGTTCCCATCCCGATTTGCTGGGGGTACAGGCGGAGATCCAGGCAAAGGGAGGAAAGGCGGAGGTTTTTCCCATCGACTTGGCCGACTTAAGAGCCCTGCCGCAGCGGTTGCAGGCTCTCCTGGATCAATTTGGTGTTTGTGATGTCTTGGTCAATAACGCCGGCATAGCCCATGTCGGGCCTTTGGCCACCTTATCTTTGTCCGATTGGCAGCGGGTGATCGACTTGAACCTGACGGCAGCTTTTCTCTGTGCCCAAGCCGTCCTGCCGGCGATGCGCCGGCAGCGCTGCGGCACGATTGTCAACATTATCTCCATTGCGGGCAAGCGAGCCTTTCCCAATTGGGGGGCTTACTGCGCCAGTAAGTTTGGCCTGCTGGGCTTTTCTCAAGCCCTGGCCGCAGAGGAACGGCAGCATGGCATTCGGGTGATCAGCCTGTGTCCCGGAGCTGTGGATACACCTCTTTGGGATACAGTTCAGGTCGATTTCGACCGTTCCAAAATGCTCTCGCCGGAGTGGGTGGCGGACTTGATTGCCCACATCGTTCGCCTGCCCAAGGGTGCCGTGGTGGAAGATCTGACCCTCATGCCGGCAGCAGGGGCCTTTTAGGCCGGGCTGGAGCTGGCTTTTCCTGTAACGGCCTTTGTGACTGAGCTTTTGAGGAGATCTGCCTGCACCGCCTCCCTCGACAAGTTCCTTCAACCCTTCGTTCAACCCAAGGAATATCCTGCTATGACTCTTGCCAAGCCTGGATCCGGTGCCGAGTTTCGACTCAACGACAAAGCCAACCTGAAGTCTCGCCTTGTCCGAGATCTGTCCCATGCGGCGGGGCAAGGGCCCGAGGGCTCAGAGAGCCTGGATCCGGCGATGGTAGCGGCAGTGGAGACGTTGCTGCGGGGAATTGGGGAGGAGCCGCAGCGGGAGGGCCTCAAGAAAACGCCGGAGCGGGTGGTGGCCGCCCTGAAATTTTTGACCAGCGGCTATCGGCAGTCCCTGGAAGATCTCATCAACGGCGCCATCTTCGACGAGGGCCACGACGAGATGGTGCTGCTGCGGGATATTACTTTGTTCAGCCTCTGCGAGCACCACCTCTTGCCCTTTATCGGCAAGGCCCATGTTGCCTACATCCCCCGCCAAAAGGTGGTGGGCCTGAGCAAGATCGCCCGCATTGTCGAGATGTACTCCCGCCGCCTGCAGGTTCAGGAGCGCCTTACCCGCCAGATCGCGGAAGCTTTGATGACCATGCTGGATCCCTATGGGGTGGGGGTGGTTATCGAGGCTACCCACATGTGCATGGTGATGCGGGGGGTGCAAAAGCCGGGCTCTTGGACGGTCACCAGCTCGATGGTGGGGGTGTTCCAGGAGGATCCCCGCACGCGGGAGGAGTTTTTGAGCCTCATTCGCCACCCGTCCAACCTTTAAGGATGCCGCGGCGCTTTGCCGGCAAGAAAGCTAATCCTCTGCTCTGGCTGGGCATACTAGCTTAAAATCGACGCAGATCCTGCCAGAAGCGAGGCCTGTTATGAGCGAGGTTAGCCCCGAAAATCAATTTCCCACCGACTTAGACTCCGGTTGGAAGCCGCCGACCCCGCCTGTTATCCAGCGCCCCGCGCGTGCGGCCGCGCAAGCGCCCTCGGCAGAACCCCCAACCCAGCTAGATCCGGTGCTGGGCAGGGCTGCTCCTCCCCCTGTCGGGAGCGGATCCCGTCCTGTCCCCAGCGCCCCCAAGCCCATCTTGGGCCGGCCCGTCCCCCCAGATGTGGCCGTCGCCCCCCCGCAGACGCCGGTGCCCATGCCGGGCCCTGCCACTCCCCCGCAGATGTCTCCGCCCCCTCCAGCTCCTGCTGCCCGGCCTCAGGTGTCTCCCCCCAGCCCCAGTTCGGCTGCTCCGCCTTTTGGGCCGCCGGCTCGCCCCACGGCTGCTGGACGGATCCCGGTGGCCGCCGCTGCTCCTAAGTCTGCCCCCGCTGGACCGACGCTGCGCCAACTGGTGCAGGAAGCCTACGAAAAAGGCTACTCGGATATTCACCTGGGGGTGGGAGAGGTGCCCCGTTTCCGGGATCGGGGGCAAATTGTGATAGGCAACTACCCGGTCACCACCACCGAGGTGTTCTATAGCTGGCTGCGGGAAAGCCTGCCGGAGAACCAAATCCGCCAGTTTGAGGAGTGCCTGGAGCTGGATACCGCTATCCAGTACGAGGGCTTGGTGCGCTGCCGGGTTAACTGCTTTGTTTCTCTGCTAGGGCCTGCCATGGTGCTGCGCCTGATCCCGCTCAAGATCTTGACGCTGGAGCAGTTGCGGGCGCCGGAGGTGCTCAAGCGCATTGCCGAGGAGCACAAGGGCCTGGTACTGGTGACAGGCCCCACCGGCTCCGGGAAGTCCACAACCCTGGCGGCGATGGTGGACTACATCAACTCCAACTTTGCTAAGCACATCATCTCGATTGAGGATCCCATCGAGTTCGTCCACCAGAGTAAGAAATCGCTGGTGCGGCAGCGGGAGGTCGGCATCCACACCCTGGAGTTTGCCAACGCCCTCAAGGCTTCGCTGCGGGAAGATCCGGACATCATCCTCATCGGGGAGATGCGGGATCGCGAAACCGTGGATACGGCTCTCAAGGCCGGCCAGACGGGCCACCTGGTGTTTGGAACCCTGCACACCAACAGCGCCGTCCGCACCATCGAGCGTCTCTTGGGGATCTACCGGCCAGAGGAGCAGGAGCCAATGCGTCTGCAACTGGCCGAGACTCTAGTAGCAATTATTGCCCAGACGCTGGTGCGCACCACCGACGGCAAGCGCACCGCTGCCCACGAGATTATGCGCAACACCGATGCCATCCGCGACTACATCAAACGGGGTGCCGTGGACGAGATCGAGGAGCTGATTGCCGACGGCTCCTACGAGGGGATGTGTACCATGAACCAGTCGCTGTTTCGGCTCTACCAAGAGGGGCGCATTACAGAGGAGGTGTGTCTGGAGGCGGCTCCGCGGCGCAACGAGATGGCCCAATGGCTGCGGGGGCGCATCTGAGGTCGCTGCCCCGCAGGGTGGGTGCTTGAGGGAAAGCTCGCCCTATCCTAAACTGAGAGCAAGCGGCAAGGCTGGCTTTCTGGGCCATATTCTCATCTCCTGAGCCGAGCTTTGGCTTGCGGGATGGGTGCCGGATTGGTGAACAAATTGAATTGAAAGCAAGTTAGCAAACAGGAGAATTCCTACCGTGAGCGTGATCAACCAGATCATCGAGACCGCGGACGACCAACTGCGCTATCTCTCCGTCAGCGAACTGCAAGCTATCAAAGATTACATGAGCAGCGGCGAGAAGCGTTTGCAGATCGCTCAGGTGTTAACTGAGAACAAAAAACGCATTATCGATCAGGCGCAGAAGCAGCTATTTGCCAAGCGACCCGAATACATACAACCCGGCGGCAATGCCTACGGCGAAAAGCGCTATAACCAGTGCCTGCGGGACTACGACTGGTATCTCCGCCTGGTGACCTATGGCATCATTGCCGGCAGCAAAGAGCCGATCGAGTCCATCGGCTTGATAGGGGTGCGGGAGATGTACAATGCCCTCAACGTGCCCATTGCCGGTATGATCGATGCGATCGTGTTCTTGAAGGAAGCAGCCCTCAGCCTGCTGGATCCGGACTCCGCCGCCGAGGCTGCCCCCTATTTCGACTACATCATCAATGCCATGAGCTAGCTCGCCTCTCTTGAGGAGGGAGGCCGGTCTGGGCGGTGGAGAGGCAAGCTTTGGTGGTCTTGCTGCCTACAGAGATGCCAGGGCGGTGCGGGCGTGGGCGGCCACCTGCTCTTGGGGATCCTGGGCCAGCCGGGTTAGGCCGGGGCGGGCGGCTTCGGTGCCGAGCTGGGCTAGAGCAATGCAGACGCGGTAGCGCAACTGCCAATCGTCCGAATCGATGAGGGGCTCCAAATGGGGGATGGCCCGCGGATCCCCTAGATCTCCCAGGGCAGCGGCAGCGGCTGTTGTTAGCAGCTCGTCTCCTTCCTGTAAAACCTGCACTAGGGTGTCGAAGGCGGCGGGGTTGCCCAGCTCGCCCAGCGCGGCGACAATGCTAAAGCGCACCAGCCACTCCGTCTCTCGCCGGTAAGCCTCTAGCAGATCGTCTAGGGCCTGTGGCTGCTTCAGATCCCCCAGGGCGGCGGCGGCGGCAGCCCGCACATCGAACTCGGGGTCCTCTCGCAAAAACTGTCGCAGAATCGGCAAAAGGGCAGCCGGGTCGACACCTGCGCCGGAGAGCGTGCCCAATTGGCTAATGGCGGCATAGCGGACGCGGGCATTCTCGTCGGTTACAGCTCGCTGCAACAGCGTCAAGGCTTCGGTCGCGGGGAGCTCTCTGGCCTTGTTGACGGCGCGCAGCCGATCCCCCAAGTTCTGAGAGCTCAACAGCTCCAGCAAGGCCGGCAGATCCCCAGAAGTTGTCGTCATCTCCTTTTCTCCCCCTAACCCGGCTATAGCAAAGGACGAAAAGCCGATGTTATCATTCTGAGGCAGTGCATCCAGTTTTTGTGAACTTATGGCCTTACTGCAGCAAGAGAAGCAGGAGATTATCGAGACCTACCGACTTCACGACACTGACACCGGCTCTGCCGAGGTACAAGTTGCTCTTCTAACCAGCCGTATCAACCAACTCTCGCAGCACCTTCAGAAAAACCCGAAAGATTTCAACTCGCGCCGCGGCCTAATGATGATGATCGGTCGGCGTAAGCGGCTGCTCAACTACATTGCCAAACGTTCTCCCGACCGCTTCCGGGAGCTGGCCGAACGGTTGAACATTCGGGTGAAAAAGTAGGCAGCTAGCTAAATCACTGTCGGAGAGCTACCTTCGTGGGCAAGTCCAGCCGCTATTCCAAAGCCTCCCGCCGCCGCTCCAGCTCTACCCCTGCTCAGGTGGAGACGCAACCGACCCAAAGAGAGCCGGTTGCTGTCATTCCCCCTGAGGTCAGCCGGCGTATGGTGCGGCGGATCTTGGTCTTTTCCGGGATCCCTTCTGGCCTTGGCTTGAGCAGCTTTTTTGTCAATTACTATCTCTTAACCAACCATGTGATAGCCCTGCCCCCCTACTTTACTTTGGTGGAGTCGCTGGCCTTTTTCGGCCTTGGCTTTTTGGGCATTAGCTACGGCGTGTTCTCGGCTTCTTGGGATCCAGAGCCGGGATCCCTGCTGGGGATTGACGAGTTCCGCCGCAACCTAGGCAATGTTTTCAAGCAATGGCGCGAGTTGTCTGACCCTTCTAAGCCGTCGGAAGCTGACGAATCCTAGATTTTGCTCTCTCCCCCAGCCCCGTTATCCCCCATACGTTACATTCCGCTCGGTGGTGCGGAATTGCAGGATCGTCAGGCCCACCACAATTAAGAAGAGCACAATGGATTGGGCGGCTGCCCTGCCCAAATTGCCTGACGATACGCCAATCTTGTAGATCTCGTACATCAACACCGAGGTGGATCCGGAAGGGCCGCCGGCAGTCAGCAAATCAATGGTGCCGAAAATATCGAAAAAGGCGTAGGTCATGTTGGTGATCACCAAAAAGAAGGTGATGGGGGAAAGCAGCGGTAGAGTGATGGAAAAGAAGCGGCGAAGGGCCCCCGCCCCATCGATGGCAGCCGCCTCCTGCAAATCTTTAGGCAGGTTTTGCAGCCCAGCCAGATAAAACAAAATGTTGTAGCCCATTTGCTTCCAAACGCTGGCAAAGATCACCACCCAAGGGGCTAAATTGGGATCGCTCAGCCAGTTCAAACGTGGGATCCCTACTAACCCCAGCAAGTAGTTGGCTACGCCGCCCAAGGGGTTGAAGATAATGAAAAAGATGATACCGGCCACTGCTGGCGAAATGGCGTAGGGCCAGATCAGCAAGATGCGATAGATTGCCGCCCCGCGGATGGGCTGGTAGGCCAGCGTGGCAATCAACAGGGATCCGCTCAGCCCCAACACCACGATGGCCGCCGAAATGGCGAAGGTAATCCCCAGGCTGCGCAGATAGGTGGCATCCGTCAGCAGAGCGGTAAAGTTGTCCACACAGACGAAGCGGCTGCGCGGCGCGCCCACAAAGGTGAGCAGGGTGGAGAGGCGCAGGGTATCCAGCCCTGGATAGTAGAGAAACACCACCAAAATGGCGAAGGTGGGCAACAAGAGCAGCCAGGCCAGCCACCCCTGCTTGAAGATACCCCTCTCTTGGGGAGCTGCACTGGGGATCCCCAGGCGGCGCTCCCGCTCCTTGCGGATCCAGGCCAGCAGCGGCCAGAGGGGGATGGCCATGCCCGCCAGCACCAACCCCACGCCAAAAGCGAGGTCGATGGCCTTGCGCTCCGGCTCAAAGGTGCAAAAATCCAGCGGCACCATGAAGATCAGGGATCCCAACCCTCCTGCCAGCCCCCCCAGAGCCGCCCCCAGCAGCACAGGCCGCTCGATGCGCCGAAAACGGGATCCCACCCAGAGGGCCCCCGACAACCCCGCCAGCAGCGGCAGCAGCACTTGGATCCATTTCCCCATGTTCTCTCTCCCATCCAACCTTGCAAAAGCCAAAAAGGGGCAGGCCGCCGCCCACCCCCCATCCTCAGATTTTGCTTTGCTGTAGCCCAGCTCCTGACCAATTACTGATAGAGGGAGTTGTACTCGGCCAGAAGCCGGTTGGCAGTCTCGTTGGCCCTGGCCATGGCTTGGGCCGGATCCCCGCCCTTGAGCATGAGATCTTCCATGGTCTGGGTTACCACATTGCGAATCTCAGGAAAGGCTCCCAGCAACGCCCCACGGGTGGCAGGAGTGACCTTGGAGTTGTTGATTTGGTCGATAGCAGTGAAGAAGTTGGGGTTTTCCTTGAACCAGCCCTGCGACTCCAGCAAGGCTACCGAGCTTTTGCGAATGGGCAGATAGCCGGTCACTTGGTGCCATTCGGCAGCATTTTCGGTGTTATTCAGCCACAACATGAAGGTCAGCGCCCCCTCTTCCACCTCTTTGGGCAGACCCTTCACCAACCAAAGGCTGGCGCCCCCGATCAAGTTCCCCGTCCAACCCTTGTCGGCGTTGTAGGGCATGCGGGTGGTGACCAGCTCGATGTTGTTCTGCTTGGCGGCGTTGGTGATGTTGGCCGCGTCGGCGCTGCTGGTGATGGCCATGGCGACGGTGCCGGTTTGGATGGCTTGCTCCGTGGCCGCCCAATCGCGCTGCTTGCCGCTGTAGATGTAGTAGCCTTTGTCATACATCCCTTTCCACCAGGTGGCGATAGCCACCGAGGGCTGCGAGTCCAAAAAGACCTGGGTGGCCCGGGCGGCACGGCCATTTTCGTTGTTGGCCAAGAGAGCATCTTGCTGCGCCATCCACTGCTCGTAAAACCAGCCGTGGTTGGGCCAGGTGACGCACCCCTGGGGAGCGTCGGGAAGCGCCATGATCTTCTCACAGGCGGCTTCTAGCTCCTGCCAGGTGGCCGGCGGCTTCTCGATCCCGGCCTTCTTCAAAATGGCGGTGTTGGAGTAGAGGATGGGGCTGGAGCTGTTCCAGGGCATGGAGGTGAACTTGCCATCCAGGGTGTAGTAGCTCACCACCGGCTCGATAAAATCCTCGAAGTTCACCGGGATCCCGTTCACTTCGGTGCGGTTGCCCAGCGCCTCGGCGATGGACTTGAAGTAGCCGAAATCCCGTGCCCGTTGGGTGCCCACCTCAAACCACTGCACCACTGCCGGAGCGGCTTTTTGTTGAATAGCGAGGTCGGTGGCCTGTTGAATTTCTTCGTAGTTGCCGTAGCCCTCAACAGTTACATTGTATTGAGGAAATTGCTTGTTGAACTCTGCCGCCTTTTGACGGGCCCAATCGAGACGGTTATCGGTAAAGGCAATCCAAACTTTGACGTTGGCAGGAGACTGGGCAAAGCTGTCAGCAGCCAGGAAGGCAGCACCAGCGGCAGCCGCCAGGCCGGCCAGAGCAGCCAGGAAAGTCCGACGGGTATTCATAAAATGCAGTCGCATCCACTAAGGGCAGGACTGATACTAGCGCAGCGACATTAAGAGCAGGTTATAAACCGGGGATCCTGAAGGGGCAACCCATCCGTCGCACCACCACCATCGACCCCCATCCGTGAAGGATCTGGTGGGATCCCCTGCTTAAGGCTGCCCAACCTGCCGCCGCAGCGCCTGGATCCCGGCAGCCAAGCCAAAGAGAACGAGTACCAGCAGGGTGCTCAGAGCTGCTGCCTGGTGGGTGTAGCCCCCCTGTTGCAAGCCAAAGATGAGCCACCCAAAGGTTTCTGAGCGGGAGGTGACCAAGAGGGCGGAGAGGGTCAGCTCGGCAAAAGATTGCAAAAACACCAGCAACACCGCTGCTGTCAAGGCCGGTGCCAGCAGGGGCAGCAGGATGTAGCGAAAAGTTTGCAGCAGGGAGGCCCCGTCGATGCTGGCCGCCTCCTCCAGGCTGGTGTCCAGGCTGCGCCAAGCAGCTTGCATCGGTTGCAGCGCCAGGGCCAAGAACCGCCCCAAGTAGGCCATCAGGATCAGCCACAGGGTGCCGTAGAGGCTCAGCCCCGGCAGGGGAGGGGGCAACCACACCAAAATGAGGGACAACGCAAAAATCAGGCCCGGCAGGGCATAGGGCAAGTCCACAATGAAGCTGAGCAGCGCCAGCAGCCGTGCTTTCAGCCGGGTCAGGGCGTAGCCCAAGATCGTCGCCATCCCGCTGCAGAGCAGCGCTGCTCCTCCCGCCAAACCCAAACTGTGCAGCGTGGCGCGGCGGACCCGCTCCAGCTCAAACAGAACCAGCCGGAAATGCTCCAGCGTCAGGTTAGACCAGACCAAGGGCAGGCCATAGGCCCGCAGCAGGGCAGTTGCAGCCATGGCCAGCAAAGGCCCAAGGATGACCAGCAAGGCTGCGGCAAAGAGGATCCCGCTGAGCAGCCAACCCAGCCAGCCCAAGCGATAGGGATCCGGAGGGGCCTCGCCCGGATCCAGCCCCGCCTGAGGCTGCTGTGACCAGGCCAAAAAGAAGAGGGCCGGCAGGCCAAAGAGCAACGCCAGCGCCGCGCTGCGCCCAAACCCATCCCCGCCGAAGTTGATCACCTCTTGGTACAGCAGGGTGGGCAAAGTCAGGTAGCGTCCTGGGATCCCCAGCAAGGCCGGGATCCCGAAATTGCCCCAGGCCCCCAAGAAGGCCAGCGCCGCTGCTGCCGCCACAGAGGGCCGCAACAGGGGCAGCGTGATGAAGAGCCAAACCTGCAGCAGGTTGGCCCCATCCAGTTGGGCCGCCTCCTGAGCTTGCTTGGAGAGCCGGCTCAAGCCCGCCACCAGCGTCAGGTAGGCAATTGGCAGCACAAAAAGAGCCAGCAGCAGGATGATCCCCCCCGGCGTGTAGAGGCTCCACAGGGATCCCTGACCCCCCAAAATCCAGCGCAGCCCCTGCTGCAAATAGCCCACCGGCCCGGCCCATTGGATCCAGGCCAAGGCCAAAACCTGGGGCGGAATCACCAGAGGAGACAAAAAGAGCAGCCGTAGGATCCCGCGGCCCGGCAGATCCGTCTGGGTGGTGAGCACCGCCAGCAGCAGAGCGGCCCCAAGAGCCAGCGCCGCTGAGGCCGCGGACACCCAAAGGCTATGGCGTAGCGCCAGATGGACGCGAGGCGTTTCCAGCAACCAGCGGATGTTCTCACCTTCGCCGCCCAAGGCCCGCTGCAGCAGCCTCCAGAGGGGATAGACGTGGGTCAGAGTCACAAGGGCGGCTACAGCCACCAGCCAGGGGATAATGGGGTGCCTCAACCCTTTGCTCAAGTCCTTCCACCGCAAGACTTGGCCAGCGTCTGGCCAGCTTGATGTCAACCTATTCCCCAAACAACTTGGCAAAGCGAGCCTTGTCGGCCTCGCGGCTCTCGGCCAACTCCGTCGCCGGCACGCTTAAGATCTTCAGCTCGCTCAAGGCGGGGAACCCTTTCGGAGGTGTGACATCCTGCCGCAGTGGCATATAGCCCATCCCTGCAGCAACCTCCTGCCCCTTCTGAGACAGCAAGAAGTCCACAAAAGCCTGGGCAGCTTCCAGGTTGGGCGTTCCTTTTACAATTCCCACCGGCTCTGTAATCAATGGCACACCCTCCTTGGGATAGACCACCTCCACTGGGGATCCCTCGTTGCGGCTGCGAATGGCAAGAAAGTCCACCACCATGCCGTAGCTCTGTTCGCCACTGGCGACGTTGCGGGCGACAGCGCCATTGCCCTGCACCAGCACCGTTTTGTTCTTTTTCAGGGCTTCGTACCACTCCCAGCCCAGGCCGGGGGTGCGTGTGATCACCCCCAAATTGTAGGCGGCAGCACCCGAATAGGTGGGGCTGGGCATCACCAGTTGGCCTTCCGGAACCTGGGCTAGGGCCGCCCAGCTATCCACGGGCTGGGCTTTGGCCGTGTTGTAAACGATCACCGTGGCCAGGATCTTGGTGCCGAAATAGTGGCAGTCTGGATCGTAGTAGGTGGCGGCGATGGCCTTGGCTTCAGGGCTGCAGTAGGGCTCCAGCAAATTGCGGGATTTCAGCAACTCAAAAGTAGGCGCATCGGCCACCAGCAGCACATCAGCCTGGGGACTACCCTTTTCGGCTTCCAGCAAAAAGCGGCTGATCACCTCCTCGGTGCCGGAGCGAAAGATCTCCACCGAAACCTCTGGATAAACTTCCCGAAACGCAGCCACGGTTTTCTGAGCATCTGCATCGGGTTGGGAAGTGTACAAACGCAAGGTGCCGGACGGCTTGGCCCAGGCTGGGTTCAGGGATCCCCACCCAAGGGGCTGGGCAAAAACCAGGCTCCAGAGTACCGCCAACAAAGGTAGAGGACGCTTCATCGTTTTCCCTCGCTTGAGAGCTTGACCTGGACTCCGCTACCAACTTGCCAAAGGCAAAGGCATTTTCGGATTTCAGATCGCGTCCAGATCGCGACAGTGAAAATCCACTTCGACCTTCGCCCCCTGCAATTTTTGCCTTTGGCAAGAGTCAGCCATCGCTAAACTACCCCAGGAAGATTAACCCGAGGTTATCTCTGGATTCATCGAGGATGTTGAGATTCTCCCCGCGGCTACAGCTTGCCTTTGGAGTCCTTTCCGGTTTGTCAGAGTTAGTTCTGCGCCCTGGGCTACCCAGAACTTGCGGCTGATGCCGCAGCCCCCTGGGAGAGGGGAAAACCCTGGGCGCCGCCGCAGGCAAAAACCCTAGCTTCAAGGCCTGCAGCCTGCTGGCACAAAGGAACCCGGAACTGCCCTGGCTACTTTTTCCGCAGATTCCCCCAAGCCCACCCCTACTAGAGGCGCCCGGCGGGCTTGGCTGGCCGGTCGGCTCAGGCTTTCCCAAGGGTTGCTGGCGAATTTAGGCTTGCTTGAAATAGTCGGGCTCATTGCCGGGTTTCCACTTGATGTTGCAGCCGAGGCTGGGCTTTTGGTCGGGATCGATGGGCTTGCCCGCCAGCAGGTTATCCAGCGCCGCCCGCAAATCTTTGCCCGTCACCGGCACATCCGGCAGGCTGGGGCGGCTGTCGTCCAGTTGGCCGCGGTACACCAGCTTGCGCTCCGCGTCGAACAAGAAAAAGTCGGGGGTGCAGGCCGCCGTGAAGGCCTTGGCCACCTCTTGGCTTTCGTCGTAGCAAAACGGGAAGGTGAAGCCCAAGGTCTCGGCCATCTTCTTCAGGTTCTCGGGGCTGTCGTCGGGGTATTTCTCCACGTCGTTGGCGCTGATGGCTACAATGCCGACGCCGCGATCCTTATAATCTCTGCCAATGCGGGCCAGCTCCTCTTGCACATGCTTCACATAGGGGCAGTGCTGGCAAATAAACATCACCAACAGGGCCGGCTTGTCGGCAAAGGTGGAGAGGGAAATGGTTTGGCCGCTCACCACATCGGGCAGGCTGAAGTCAGGGGCAGGGGTGCCCAGAGGCAACATGGTCGAGGGAGTACGGGCCATAGCAAACCTCCAGCGTAAGGTTTCCTCAATCATCATGGATCATCCTGCTCCTCCCGCAGCAGCCCCCACCCCAAGCAGGCCGGGAACCGCTTTTACAATTGGATAGAGTCCGCAACATTTGGTTCGGGAGCTGAGCCTTGAGCACCGCCGTCTTGCCCGCTGCCCCCCTCGTGGATACCCACGTCCACTTGAACTATCCCGATTTTGCCGAAGATCTGCCGCAGGTGGCCGAGCGCTGGCGCCAGGCCGGGATCCAGCAACTGGTGCACTCCTGCGTAACGCCGGCGGAGTTTCCCCAATTGCAGGCCATTGCCGACCAGTATCCGGAGGTGTTTTTGTCGGTGGGGCTGCACCCTCTGGAGGCGCGCCAGTGGCAGCCGGATCTGGCCGAAAAGATCGCCCAGTTGGCCGCCGGCGACCCCCGAGTGGTGGCCATTGGGGAGACAGGCCTAGATTTCTACAAGTCCGACCCGGCCGATGTGGAGCGGCAAACAGAATCCTTCCGCGCCCACATTGCCCTTGCCCAGGAGCAGGATTTGGCCCTGATCGTCCATTGCCGCGAGGCGGCAGCAGCCACCTACGAGATTTTGAGGGAGGCCATGGCTGCCAGGGGGCCGCTGCGGGCGGTGATGCACTGCTGGAGCGGATCCCCGGAGGAGACGCGACTGTTTGTGGAGCTGGGCTGCTTCATCAGCTTTAGCGGCATCGTCACCTTTAAGAACGCTGAGACGGTGCGCCGCTCGGCCCAGGAGGTGCCTCTGTCCCAGCTTCTGGTGGAAACCGATTGCCCTTTCCTGGCCCCCACCCCCTTCCGCGGCAAGCGCAACGAGCCGGCCCATGTGCAGCGGGTGGCCCAAACCCTGGCGGAGCTGTTGCAGATCCCCTTGCAAGACCTGGCCCGACAGACCAGCCAAAATGCCGCCCGCCTCTTCCGCCTGCCTCAGCCCCCCTTGTGAAGAAGGGTGGAGAACTTTTGGCATTTTTTAAGCTTTTTACTTGGGGCTCTCTAACTTCCCGGCAGGGGGCGCTATCGTGAAAGAGGAGGTGTAGCTTCCAATACTTTTGCACTCCCCTATAGCTATGGAAACCTTGGCCCCTGCAGCCTGCGCCAGCCGGGATGTCCTCATCAACCGCATTACCCACCAGATCCGGCAATCCCTGGAGCTGGATCAGATCCTGAGGGCAACGGTGGAGGAGGTGCGCGCCTTTTTGGGCACGGATCGGGTCAAGGTATACCGCTTCGACCCGGAAGGCCATGGGACGGTGGTGGCGGAAGCCCGACAAGCCGAGCGGTTGCCCTCCCTCTTGGGCCTATCGTTTCCGGCGGGGGATATCCCAGAAGAGGCGCGGCAGCTGTTTCGCCTGGCCCAGGTGCGGGTGATCGTGGATGTGGAGGCCCAGACCCGCTTCCTCAGCCAGCCGGAGTCGCTGGGCCGCTTTGCCCAGGCCCGGCCTTTGCCCCTGGGCGAGGTGCCGCAGCGGCTGGTGGATCCCTGCCATGCCCACTACCTCAAGTGCATGGGGGTGGCCTCCTCCCTGGTGGTACCCCTCCTGCATCACCAGCAGTTGTGGGGGCTCTTGGTCTCCCACCACGCCGAGCCCCGCTCCTACTCTGCCGAAGAGCTGCAGGTGGTGCAGTTGGTGGCGGATCAGGTGTCGATTGCCATTGCCCAGGCGGAATTGCTGGAGCAGGCGCGGCAAAAGGCGCAGCAGGAACGTTTGATTAACCAAATTGCGGCGCTGGTGTACTCGCCGCTCCACCCCGAGACCACCTTGACCACTGTGCTGGAGCAGCTTACCGCCGGCCTCCAAGGGATCGGGGCGCGGCTGCGCATCCGGTTCCTGGGCCTGGACACCCTCTGCCACCATGGGATCCAGCCGCCGGCAGGCTACGACGCCTGGCTGCAGGAGCAGGTGGGAAGGCCCAAGACAGCAGGAAACGGGGTGAAGACGTGGTCGCTTTCCCAGTTGGAGAAGTGGCCAGAACTGCAGGCCCAGCTGCAGCAGACGCCCATTCGCGGGCTGCTGGCGGTGCCGCTGGTTTGGAACGAGCAGCTGGTGGGCTGGCTGAGCGTCTTTCGCGGCGCCCTCTGCCAAGAGACCCACTGGGCCGGCTACCGCTGGCCCGCCCAAGGGGAAGGTGGGGAGGATCCCCGTCAAGAACTGCCGTTGATCTCCTTTGCCGCTTGGCGAGAGCTGAAAGTTGACGAGCCCAAGGCCTGGTCGGCCGCGGAGCTGGAGCTGGTCGGCCGCGCTGCGGTGCACCTGGCCCTGTCGATTGCGCAAAACCAGCTCTACCGGCAGTTGCAAGATCTCAACGCCCGTCTGGAGCACGAGGTAGAGGAGCGGACGGCGGCCCTGCAGCGCTCTTTGGCCATGGATGCCCTCTTGCAGCGGGT
This sequence comes from Synechococcus sp. RC10B2, assembly GCF_047502635.1. NCBI lineage: Bacteria > Bacillati > Cyanobacteriota > Cyanophyceae > Synechococcales > Synechococcaceae > Synechococcus > Synechococcus sp. RC10B2. The sequence goes on along the minus strand of NZ_JANSHO010000012.1, from coordinate 65,796 downwards.
TACCGACCAGGTGCGCAGCAGCCTAGACGAAGCCCAGATCCTGCGGGCGGTGGTGCAGGAGTTGGCGCTGGGGCTGCCCATCCAAGGCTGCGATCTCTGCCTCTACGAGGGAGCAGCCGGCCAGGCCACCGTGCGCTATGAATACACCGCCGCCCTGCCGCCCGCCGGCGGGATCACCCTAACCCTGGCCGACTACCCAGATCTCTACCGACAACTGCAAAGGGGGCAGGCGGCGCAACTGTGCCATCTGCCGGGGCAAAGCTGGATCCCACGGCGGGAAGGGCTGACGCTTTTGGTTTGCCCGCTGCGGGATGACCAGGGGGCGTTGGGCGATCTGTGGTTGGCCAAGGCGGCAGCCGAGTGCTTTGATACCCTGGAGATGCAGGTGGTACAGCAGGTAGCGGATCACTGTGCCATCGCCATCCGCCAGGCTCGCCTCTACCAGGCCTCGGTGCAACAAATCAGCGAGCTGAAGCGCCTCAACTGCCTCAAAGATGATTTTTTAAGCACCGTCTCCCACGAGCTGCGCACCCCCATCACCAACATGAAAATGGCCATCCAACTGCTGAAAATGGCCCGCACCCCCCAAAAACGGGAGCAATATCTGCAAATCCTAGAGCAGGAGTGCGAGCGCGAGGCGGAATTGATCAACGATCTGCTGGATCTGCAGCGGTTGGAGCAGGGATCCAAACCCCTTCATCTTGAAGAAGTGTCCCTGGCCGCCTGGCTGCCCACTGTGCTGCAGCCCTTTGTGCAGCGGGCCGAGGCCAATCAGCAACAGTTGCAGTGGCAGATTGACCCGAAGGTGGGCAAGGTGGTGACGGATCAGGCCGCCTTGACGCGGGTGGTACAGGAGCTGGTCAACAACGCCTGCAAGTACACCCCGCCTCAGCACCGCATCACGGTGACGGCGCGCCGCCTCAGCCCTGAACAAGTGCAAATTCGGGTGGTCAACGAGGGGGTGGAGATTCCCCGCAGCGAGTGGGAGCGCATCTTCGAGAAGTTCTACCGCATCCCCAGCGGGGATCCCTGGAAGCGGGGCGGCACCGGCCTGGGGCTGGCTTTGGTTAAGCAGTGGATGCAGCGGCTGGGGGGCAGCGTCTCGGTGGAGAGTTCTCAAGGCAAAACCTGCTTTACCCTGGTGCTGCCGCAGGGATCCCTGCCTGTGCAGACCTCACCCCTAGCCCACAACTGTGCCTAGCCACATGAGCAATGCCCACTCAGAAGCGTTGCGTTTGGCCGCCGAGCAGTTTAACCGGGGGGAATTCTACGCCTGCCACGACACCCTGGAGGCCCTGTGGATGGAAGCGGTGGATCCGGAGCGGCGCTTCTACCAGGGGCTGTTGCAAACCGCCGTGGCCTACTACCACCTGCAAAACGGCAACCGCCGCGGCTGCATGATCCTGCTGGGGGAGGCCAACCGCAAGCTGGCCGACTTTCTGCCCACCTACGCTGGCTACAACCTGCAAGCTCTCTGGGAAGCCAACCAGAGCCTCCTGCAAGAGCTCTCTTGCCTCCAGCCTGAGGATCCCTTGCCCCCGGTAGCCTCTCCTACTCTGAGGGTTGTTGGCGGTAAGCCCGATTGAGATGAGAAACTTCTTGGCCCCTCTCCCAGAACCCCAGGAGCTAGCGACGCTTGGAGCGGCGAGCCTGCCGTTCTGCCTCGTTGCGCCGCCGCCGATCCCGCCAGTCGATAAAGGTGATGTAGCCAACGCCCACCGTTACAGCCGTCAAGAGCAAAAAGATGCTCCCATACGCAAGGCGGGCCACCCAGGGCAAGTCGGTTTCCATAGAGCCAGAGGTAGCGAAGGACAAGGGGGATGCTTGGGGCTACATGCCGTTACGGCCCCAAACCACGAAGGCAATGGAAAGGGCGAAGAAAGCCGCAACGGCAACCCAGCCAAAGGTGATGATGTCCATAGGTCTAGCCAAGCAAAGAAGGCTCATCGGGGTGATCCCATTTTACGGGATGGGATCCCCGGCGCATCTACAACAGGGCTCGACTGGGTAGATTAAGGTCAGAGGCCAAAACCCAAGCCAAAGGGAGGACGCGATGGTACTGGACACATTGCCGCTGGTTGCCGCTGTAGCCATCGCCATTTTTATGCTGGTTTTTTGGGTGCGGGTGGTTCGAGAGGCCATCTGGACAACGGTGGGGATTGTAATCATCTTGGCCGTGTTGTACGTGGTCTTTAGAATTGGCCCGCGGCAGGTGCTGCAGGAGTTGCGGGATCCCTTTGCCCTTCTAGAACAGGTTTGGCAGGTGATCGTCGGTTGGTTCCAGGCCCTTCTCCCCTAGAGTTCGTTATCTGCTATACAGTTCCCTGATACAATAGAAAACACAGGGGGGCAGCCTATTGGAACTGCTGGCGAATGGTTTGTCCAGTCAAAAATCGATTCCCTCTCCGGTTTCCGCACTGCTCTACAGCACCTACGCGACTGAAGTTCTCGCCATGCCTTCTGACCCTGAATGGGATCCCCAAGACCCCACCCCAGAAGATGGGATCCCCATTCCTGCTGGCGTCAGCGGGACGGAGTCCTCAGACATCCAGGTGGAGGTGGAGGATTTGGGGGAGCGCCGCCGCCAAGTGCGAGGTCGCGTCCTGATCCCGGTGGAGCGGCAGCGGGTTTGGCAGGTTTTAACCGATTACGACCATCTGGCGGAGTTTGTGCCCAACTTGGTGGAAAGCCGCTTCCTCGGCAGCGAGAACGGCCGCAAGCTGGTACGCCAGGTGGGATCCCAAAAGGTTCTCTTTGCCCGCTTTTCGGCGGCAGTGGTGCTGGCCATTGAGGAAATCTTTCCCCACCAGCTTCGCTTCCAAGAAATAGAGGGGGACTTTCTCCTTTTCGAGGGGTTTTGGGAGCTGGCCGAGTGGCTAAACCAGCAAACTTTGCTCACCTACCACCTGCAGGTGAAGCCGCCGCGCCGCATGCCGGTCGGCCTGGTGGAACGGCGCATCTGCCGAGACTTGGCCTTCAATCTCCAGGCCATTCGGGAGCGCTGCCTGAGTTTATACTCCCAATAGGGCGTGCCATCCCTCACCCCCAGCCCCTCTCCCAAAGGGACGTCCCTCACCCCCAGCCCCTCTCCCTTTGGGAGAGGGGAGCTATGCGGCAACCTGATTTGTTGGACATTCGCGGTTTGCATTTGCCGGCTGGGATCCCAGCTCATCGCAGCAGCCTGGCAGCCCCCCACTTTTCAGGCGGCCATCGAGGGCTGAGTCTGGGTTCGTGGGTTTGCTATCGGCAGGGTGAAGTGGAAGGCACTGCCCTGGTTGATCCCCGGCGATTCGGCCCAGATGCGCCCCCCCATCGCCTCAACGATCAGCCGGCAGATGGCCAGCCCCAAACCCGTCCCGCCCACGGAACGGCGCAGGGATCCCTCTGCCTGGTAAAACCGCTCGAAGATGGCTTGCAACCGCTCCGGCTCAATGCCTCGCCCGCTGTCGGCCACAGTAAATCTCACCATCGCTTCTCCAGGTTCGCCGGCTGGTGGCTCCACCTCTGCCCGGATCCAGATCCGCCCGCTGGGAGGAGTAAACTTGCAGGCATTGTCCAACAGCTTGCGCAACACTTCCACCAGCCACTCGCCATCTGCCCTGACCATCGGCAGCCGTTTGGGCAGCGCCTGCTCGATGGTGGGTAACTCCTCGTGCCGTCGTCGCGCTTTCACGTTGCTCAGGGCCAGCTCCACGCATTCTTGGGCAGACAGCGGCTCAATATGCCAGCGAACGCGACCACTTTCCAGCTTGGAGAGGGTGAGAAAATCCTGCACCAGCTCCCGCAGCCGACCGGCATCCTGCAGGGCCGCATTCAACATCTCCTGGCGCCTCTCCAAGGGCATGTCGGGGTCGCCGGCCAAAGACTCCAGACACACTTGAATGGTGGACAAAGGAGTGCGCAGCTCGTGCCCGATCACGGCAATCAGCTCCGACTTGGCCCGATCCAGAGCCTGCAACTGGCGATTCAGCTCTTCCAGGTGCTGATAGGCTTCTGCCTGCAGGAGGGCTACTCCTACCTGGTTGGCAATGGCTTCCGCCAGCTCCAGGGTGGCCAGCTGCCAGCGGCGGGGGTGTTGGTGGTGCAGCTCCAATAGGCCCAGCAACCGCCCCTGATAGAGAATCGGCATGGCCACCCAAGCGCGAATTTGCGCCGCCTGCCACAGCTCCGGCACTTGCTGCAAGCGCGGATCCTTTTGGGTGTCCTCGCAACACACCAGTTGGGCCGAGGCCATCGCCTCCTGCAAAAAAGGGTTGCTTGGCACGGGCCAGAGGGATCCCTTGAGGCTGCCCATCGTCAGGGTGTGATACTCGTGATCGATCTGGACAGCAGGAACCTGACCGTCGTAGCGGTAGATCAAACAGCGCCCCACCTTCGCTGCCTGACCCAATTCCTGAACGGCAATGGTCAGGATATCGCCGGGATGCAAAGACTGGCGAATGGCGCTGCTGATGCGGTTGATCAAGTGTTCTTTGCGCTCTTGAGCTTGAATGGTGCGATAGGCCCGCTGCAGCTTGTATTGCCCTACCTGGAGATAGGTGATCAGCCGCTCCGTAAAAGGGCCGGGGTTCAGTTGGCTGTCAGCCTCCTGGGGAGCTCCTTCGAGGTACTGGCGAACCGGCTCCAGGCGAGGGGCCAGATCCGGACGGTAGCCAAGGATCTTCGGCAACAGAGCCAAAGCCGCCTGGGCAGTGACGGAGCGATCAAATGACCAGATGCCATCGAATTGGCGGGCCGCATCCATGTCGCTGCCCTGCCAGGGCCGCTCCCGACACACCAAGCAGGTGGCATAGTGGGCGTCGATAACGATCAAATGCCACTCCTGCGCCAGCGGATCCTCCGGATCCAGGGGGATAAAGTCAGGGGGCAGGTCGGCCTGAGCCCCATCGGGAGCAGCCAACACAAACACATCTTGGGCAACCGCGCCGATGCGACGGTAGCGCCGCGCCTCCTGGCGGTAGTAGCGCTCCTTTTGAAAATTGGCGAACACCCACGGGGATCCCTGACCTTGCAACACCTGATCCTCGATGGCGTGGCTAAGGGCAACCAGAGAAGACTTGAAATAAAGTTGCGGGCGCAGATGGGGCAAAGCCTCCAGCAGATCGCTCAATAGGGAAGTCCGACTCTGACGGCTCTGGCGGGATCTAGGGCGGGTAGAAGTCATAGCCCTATTGGCAAGTTCGGTTGGCAAGGAGTAACTTAGCCGTGGAGAAAGCGCCTGGCGGGCTGGCCTAGGTTTAGTCTAGCGGTTGGGTTCTGCAGCAAGGCGAACTTAACGAGCTGCAAGATCTGGCTAACTTGGGCTAAGAATTGTAAGGTTGTGTGTAGACCCAATGTCGGGATCCCGGTACAGCCAAGAGGACGTGCAACAAATTCTCCAGCGGGCCATGGCCCGCCAGCCGCGTCTGGGCGAGTTTACCCGCGCCCAACTGCAGGAGATGGCCGCCGAACTGGGGATCTCCCCCCAAGAGCTGGATCTGGCCGAACAGGAATGGAAGGCTTGGCAAGAGCTGAACAGCCAACATCGCGAATTCCAGCGCTACCGCCGCCGGCAGTTTTACCAGTTGCTGGGGCGATATGCAATTGTCAACAGCTTTCTGCTGGGCTTGGACTGGCTTTCCGGCGGAGGGCTATCCTGGTCGCTGTTTATACTCATGGGCTGGGGCTTGACAGTTTCCCTCAAAGGCTGGAACGCCTATCAAACGGAGGGTGAACGCTACGAAAAGGAGTTTCAGCAGTGGCAAAAGAAACGCCAGAAGAAGCTTCAGCGTCGATGAGTAGCATCTCGTCTCTCTGCTTTGAGCGGCGATGGTCTTAGAAGGAGACTGCCGGCAGATGCTAGTATAGGTAGCTGCAGAGGCAAATGCCTGTGCGGGCGTAGTTTAATGGTAAAACCGCAGTCTTCCAAACTGCTGTTGACGGTTCGATTCCGTTCGCCCGCTTCCAGCCACCCAAAGCCATAAACCCGCTCCAGATAAGCACTTCCAGCCTTAAACTGCAGTTGAGTTTGGGGTCAGAAAGTGTCAGGAAACGGCTATGGAGAAAAGGGAAAGCTTGGTACGCTTTTGGTCTGAACTGGCACTGCCGGGGGTGGCGGTACCGGTTGTCGACGGGGGCGCCGGACGAAGAACTTGGCTAGAGCCTTATCTTGTCAGCAACAATTTCTAACAATCGCTCCCCAGCGCTTACCTTCGGGCTAGGGACTACCTCTCGGAGCTTATTGCAGCCAAGGCCTGGCGATGCAAGTCGGGGTTGGCCGCCGCCAGCACTTCCCCCCTAGACGTGCGGGTCAAGGGATCCCCCGACCAATCGGTAATCAGGCCGCCGGATCCCTCGATAACAGGCACGAGAGCAGCAAAGTCGTAGAGGGCAAGCCCACACTCCATCACCAGATCGATGTAGCCGCTGGCCAACAAGCCGTACTGGTAGCCGTCGCCGCCGTAAGAGGTGATGTGAACCGAGCGGCTGAGCTGCTGAAAGCGCTGCCGCTGGTCAGGCTGGGCGAACAAATCGGGGGTGGTGCAGCTTAGGTAGGCGCGGCTGAGTTCAGTGGTGGCTTTGGTGCGCGTGAGCTGTTGGGTGGAGGGGGTTATCCAGCGGGTTGGTTGTCCCTGCACCCCCAGCCAGCGCTCGCGCAGCACCGGCTGATCGATGAGGCCCAAGATGGGGCGATCCTCCGCCAACAGGGCGATCAAAGTGGCAAAGGTGGGCTTGCCGGTGGAAAAGGCGATGGTGCCATCCAAGGGATCCAAAACCCAGGTGTAGGGGGATCCGGTCTGGTGGAAGCCAAACTCCTCGCCGAGGATGTTGTGCTCCGGCACGTGGGCGGCCAGCAGCGCCCGCATCGCCCGTTCCGCCTCCCGGTCGGCTATCGTTACAATTGGCGAGCGGGCCTCCTTGTATTCGGCTTTCAGCTCCCCGCGAAACAAAGGTCGGATCACCGCTCCGGCAGCCTCGGCCAGGGCCTGCGCCAATTCAATCCATTCTGGCTTGACCACCTTACTCTCTCTGTACTTTGTCCTCTTCTAGCATAGAAAAAGACTTCCCCTCGGCTATGCGCTCTGGCCGACTGTTAACCCCTCTGGAATGGCTCTGGATCGCGATTGGGGTGATCTTGACCATTTTGGGCACCCTAACCCAGGTGAGCTTGCCGCCTCAGTGGCCAGGGGTGGGCGGATATAGCTTTTCCCTGCAAATCGGCGGCGTGCTGCTGACGGCCTGTCTGGCGGGGCCGGTGGCGGCAGTGTGCGCTCAGATCGTCTATCTGGGATTGGGGTTGGCGGGGCTGCAGGTGTTTGCCCAAGGAGGCGGATGGCAATACCTGTACCAGCCCGCCTTCGGCTATTTGCTCGGGTTTCTGCCTGCAGCCTGGGCCTGCGGGACAATGGCCTTTCGACAAACGGATCCTCATTTACCGCGCGCCTCCTTTCCCCCTCGCCGCAACCCCTACGTGCAGCCCAGCCTCTCTGCGCCGGTGCGTCTGCAAGACTTGGCCGCCGCCGGTTTGGTGGCCCTGACCCTGGTTCACCTGACCGGGATCACCTATCTCTTAGCTACTCAGCCCTGGAATGGAGAGTTGCTGCAGTTGCTTCGGCTCTACTCTGGCTATACCCTGCCAGGACAGCTCATCGTGGTCAGCTTCGCTGCCCTCCTAGCCCTGATCCTGCGGCGCTTGCTGCTGCTTTAGCGCAAAAGACCTTCTATCTTTGCGCGATTGCGCATTTGCTCTTGGGCTGGAGCAGCAAAGATTAGCCTAGAGGCAAACTTGCCCCAGAGAAGGGACAAGGGGTTTCCAAGGTTTCACCAGGTTTCTGCAAAGTTTCGTGAGAAAAGGCAAGAATGCGACGCGCTGCGCTAACTCTCTTGGCAACGGGCTTTCTAGCCACCACTCTGACCGCCTGCGGCAACAGCGGCAACTCTGGCGGATCGATTGTCATTCCACCCCAAAGCCCAACCGTTTCCTTTATCAATCCGCCTACCTCTGGGCGCGTAGGCACCTCCACACCGGCTTTCACGGTGCAGGTCAGTGTGCCGGGCGGCGCCCGCTCAACCCAGTTTGTGGAACTGGAAACCTTCAACCCGCTTGGCACGCGCGTGCAAAGGGAAGTCTTTAGCCCCCAGCAGGTTGGCTGCAGCCCAGGTGCCACTTTCTGTAGCTTCAACACCGACTTCCGGGTTGCTCCTGGCGATCCTGCCGGCGTTTGGCAGTTTCGAATCACTGCCTTTGACCAGCAAAACCGCTCTGGATCCCAGACTCTTCTGATTACAGTCTTTCAGTAGGCAAGCCGAGCCGTTGCTTTGGATTGAGAGCTAAGCGAAAGCAGGGGATGCGTCAAGCACCCCCTTAAGGCGTAAGCCCTTCTCACCAGGAACGCCCAAATGCGGGATCCCTCATTCCATGTCCCGACGGTTGGGGTTGCGGGCAGGGTCATTGCTCAAGAAACCAAAAACAAACAGTCCCACAAAAAAGATTACCACCGCGTAAACAGAGATTTTCAGTAACAGCATAGTTTCAGCGACCCGTTTCCAAGTGGATGAAGCGAACAAGCAACAAAGCAATGGTAGAGCAAAGACCAAGAGCCACGGAGACGGGATCCCGTCAGACCTGAGGCTCGGCAAAAGTTCTTCACAAGATCATACCTCCCAACAGCTCCTCATTCCCGCCGTTGGCCCCAATTTGTCCCCAAAACGCCTCGGACACTTGCCGGAAAAGAGCCGCAAAGCTCGGCCAGATAGGGATCCCTGGCAAGGGGCAAAATTGTTAAGAAATGTTTTAAAGCGAAAAGCAACATTGCGCTCGCTCAGCGGCAGCAGTGTTGGAGAAGGCTGGGGAATGGGAGGATGGGATCTGCGGCTTTGCTGGCTGGGTACCTATCTATGCCTTTTGACTTGTCCGGTAATCCAGTTCATCAGTTAAACCACTGGGATGCTTCAGAGGAGCGGTTGCCGAGTCAGGCAAGACCTCCGTCGTCTCAAGAGATCTATTGCTCCCGGGAACTACAGCTTTCAGACGGCACCGCGGTTTTTCTGCGCCACTGGCTACAGGGATCCCCGCGGGGCCGGGTGTTGCTGTTGCACGGCAAAGGGGATCACGGCGGCGGGTTTGGCCCCTTGGCGGAAGAACTAGTGGCCCGGGGCTGGGAGGTTTTGGCGCCTGACATGCGGGGATTTGGACGCTCAGATGGCATCCGCTGTTGGATCGATCACTTTGGTCAGTACCGGGCGGATCTAGAGGCAATCGTCGAGCAAGTTTGGCCCCAGCCAGGGATCCTCCAAGTCTGGTGCGGGTACAGCGCAGGGGCCAATTGGGTTACGGAATATGCGCTTGCTCACCCCGACCAGGTGCAAGGTTTGATCCTTATCTCCCCGGCCTTTCGTATCGACCACTATTTCAACCACTTTACCTGGGGTCTTTTACAGGTCTTGGACAAGGTTTTGCCCCAGTTGGCCCTGACCGGCCTCTACGAACCCGGGCGGGTGACCTCCCTAGCGGAGCAGCAGGCAGCCTTGGCTGCAGATCCTTACGTGTGTGGTGTTACCCGGGCCCGGTTTACGGCGGAGCTGGTGCGCAGCGGCCGGCGCTGCCTTGAACAAGCCCACCGGCTGGAGCTGCCAGTTTTGGTGCTCTACACCTCTGCCGATATTGTTGTCAATCCTGCTGGCGCTGTGGAGTTTGCCTGTCGGCTTCCCAAGGGTGAAGTCTACGATTTTCCCCAGTCGCGCCACGACCTTTTGCACGACTGCGAGGCTGCAGCTGTTCAGCAAGCAATTGGCTGCTGGTTGGAGCGGCATTTTCCCCCTCCGCTTTGACTGAGCTCCTGGGGCCCTCATGGCAAAATAGAGAGGCCCTCTTTCTCCTGCTCCTATGAGCCAAGACCTGATCTACCGTCCCCGCCGGCTGCGGCGCACCGAGGCCCTTCGCCAGCTGGTTCAGGAGACCCACCTGCGGGTGCAGGATCTCATCTACCCCCTGTTTGTCATGGAAGGGGAGAACCAGCGGCAAGAGGTGGAGTCGATGCCCGGCTGCTACCGCTACACCCTGGATCTGCTCCTCAAGGAGGTGGAGGAGGCGGCCAACTTGGGGATCCCGGCGGTGGCCCTCTTCCCGGTGGTGCCCGAAGAAAAGAAAGACCCCACGGGGCGAGAATCCTTCAACCCGGAGGGCCTCATCCAGCGGGCGGTGCGTCGGATCAAGCAGGAGATCCCCGAGATCCTGGTGATCACGGATGTGGCCTTGGATCCTTACAACAGCGACGGCCACGACGGCATTGTGCGGGACGGGGTGATCCTCAACGACGAGACAGTGGAGGTGTTGGTTAAGCAGGCCCTCTCCCAGGCGGAAGCGGGAACCGACATCGTGGCCCCCTCCGACATGATGGACGGTCGCGTCGGCGCCATTCGCGAGGCCCTGGATGAGCAAGGCTATACCGACGTGGCGATTCTGGCCTACTCCGCCAAGTATGCCTCCGCTTTCTATGGCCCTTTTCGCGATGCCCTGGGATCCGCGCCCAAGTGGGGGGATAAAAAAACCTATCAGATGGATCCCGCCAACGCCCGCGAGGCCCTTAGAGAAGTGGAGCTGGACGAGGCGGAAGGGGCGGACATTGTGATGGTGAAGCCGGCCTTGGCCTACCTGGACATTATCTATCGGGTCAAGGAAGCGACAGATCTGCCCGTGGCCGCCTACAACGTGAGCGGCGAATACGCCATGATCAAGGCTGCTGAGCAAAAGGGCTGGATCGACGGCAAGAAGGTGATGATGGAATCCCTCTTGGCCATGAAGCGGGCCGGCGCTGACATGATCCTCACCTACTTTGCCAAAGAGGCGGCCCTGCTGCTGCAACAGTCCTAGCTAGGGCCTTCTGGACAACTGGGGAGATTGTCCAATCCAGGTGGGGGGTGCCTTTTTCTCCGCGTCGGCTACTAGGTCGCTGGGATCCACCAGGCGCACCTGGATTTGATCGGGCGGCACGCGGTTGAGGCGTTCCTTGATGAGGGCTTGCTGCTGCAAGGGATCCATGCCGCGATCCACTCCCTCCCGCAACCGTGAGACTCGGGCTGAGAGGACTTCGAGGTTCTGCTCCAAAACCTGCAGGCGGTGGTGCTGGGCCAACTGCACCGGTAAAAGGCGATACAGGCCGCCGAGGGCAGCCGCCGTAAACACGAGGTTCACCCCGATGCGACAGAGCAGTTCCCAAGCTTGGGGCTCCGGCTCTGGGGCTCGTCGTTCCCGCAGGCGAGACAGATTTCTTGAACAGGAAGGCCGGACGGGGATCGTCCGCGGGCCGGGAACCGGGAGAGAAGGGGGCGCTCCGGCCCGAACCAGGGATCCCTGCCCCTGCAAACGACGCAGCCGCGGAGCAATAGAGACGCCCAGCTCAGGCCGAGGAACCTGCCCCTCATTGACAGACATGGGGCGAGCCGAGGTACGCGAAGTAGACTTGGGTGTCACGGGTGAAGGGAAGCAATCGGGGGATGAAAGACCACCTCTGCTACTGGGAAGCGCAGCTAGGGCTTATTGAAGCCGATTTTTCCGAACGTGTCAGGCGGTGGTCCAAAACATTTTTCTTTTCAGCTCTACTCCGGTACGGCGGAGGCGGATTTCGGCTCTTTTTCCGGGTCTTCGGTCAACGCCAAGCAGGAACTGCCGGACAGCCTAGAGAAAAACCGGCTATGGCCAAACCCGGAAACGCGCTAGGCTAGAGGTTCCTACCTTGGGCAAGCTCTACGCCGTCCAAAGGACGAAGGCAACAGAGAGCCCAGGGGCTTGTAGGGTGCTTATCGGGATCCGCCTATGCGCATTGCCATCACGGGTGGGAGTGGTTTTATCGGGCGCCGCTTGGTGGCCCGCCTGCTGGAGCGAGGAGATGAGGTGTTGGTTTTGAGCCGCCGCCCTGAGCAGGCCCGCCGCGTTCTGGGAGCATCCCCCAACCTCAAGCTGCTGGAGTACGATCCCTACCAACCGCAAGCCTGGGCCTCAGCTCTGGAAGGCTACGAGGCCATTGTCAACTTGGCCGGAGAGCCCCTGGCCTCTTCCCGCTGGACGGAAGCCAAGAAAAGAGAGATCCGCCGCAGCCGCGTGGAGACCACCCAGGCCCTTGTCCAAGCCCTCGCCTCCCTTGGCCAGAAGCCCCAGGTGATGATCAGCAGCTCGGCGGTGGGCTACTACGGGCCTCGCCCGGAAGGGGAGCCCCTGACAGAGGCAGATCCCCCTGGCCAGGGCTTTTTGGCAGAAGTCTGTCAGGCGTGGGAAGCAGCTGCCCGCCCGGCTGAGGAGCTGGGGATCCGCTTGGCCATCCTGCGCACGGGGATTGTCCTAGGGCCCGATGGAGGAGCCCTGGGTCAAATGCTTGCCCCCTTTCAGTTCTTCCTCGGCGGCCCCATTGGCTCTGGCAAGCAGTGGGTCTCCTGGATCCACCGCGACGACTGGGTGAGTCTAGTCTGCTTCCTGCTGCAGCAGGGATCCGGCGTCTTCAACGCCACTGCCCCCAACCCGGTGCAGATGGAAGAGTTCTGCCGCACTTTGGGACAAGTTTTGGCCCGCCCCTCGTGGCTGCCGGTACCAGCCCCAGCCCTAGAACTGCTGCTGGGCGAAGCAGCTCAGGTGGTTCTAACAGGGCAGAAAGTGATCCCTCAGGCCGCGCTGCAGCTAGGTTTCCCCTTCCAATATCCCCACCTCAAAGAAGCCCTGCGGCAACTGCTCATCCCTCAGGTCAACCGCTGAGCGTAGCCATCTAGGAGGCAAGCCCTTGCCGCCGCTCTGGCTTCCCCCAAGATTTAGGTTTTCCTGGGTAAGCGGGCCAGCGAAGCGCCTTCCGGATCCACCCGGTTGGCCAGCGCTGCCACCCCAATCATTGGCAGGCTCACCACCAGGCAGAAGCCCCACTGCTCCCAAGCTAGCGGTGCCGTGTCGAAGAGAGCGTTGAACAGGCTCCATTGGCTGAAGAGGATCTGCAGCAGGATGGCCGCTCCAATGCCGATGGTGATAGCCGCCACATCCATTAGGCGTTCGTGGCGTTCCAACTGGCTGGCGCGCCCGCGGCCCAACAGGGTAGGAATAGCCTGGCTGAGGCTGAGCAAGTAGAAGATGCGCCCAATCACCAGCGTCTGAATGGCCATGCTGCGGGCCAGGTTGAGGTTGCCGGTGGTTTGTTCGATGTATTCAAAAACCCCGAAGATCAAGAGCCAGTTAAAGGCTGAAACCAGCAGAATGCGTTGCAGCAGCCGGGGAGAAAGCAAATTGGCGTCGGGATCCCGCGGTGGTTGGGTCATCTCCCGCCCCGTGCTGGGCTCAAAGGAGAGGGGCACTGTCATGGTGATGGAGTTGATCATGTTGAGCCACAACACCTGGATGGCCAAAATGGGCAGCTCGCGGTTGAGGAGGACGCTGAGGAGAAGGGTCATTGACTCCCCTGCGTTCACCGGCAGGATGAAGGCGATGGCCTTGAGCAGGTTGTTGTAAACGGTGCGCCCCTCTTCGACGGCGGCCTCGATGGAGGCAAAGTTGTCATCGGTCAAGATCATGTCGGCGGCGGCTTTGGCCACTTCCGTGCCGCCCCTCCCCATGGCAATGCCCACATCTGCCTGCTTCAAGGCCGGGGCGTCGTTGACCCCATCGCCGGTCATGGCCACGACCTGACCCTGCGACTGCAAGGCCTTCACCAGGCGCAGCTTTTGCTCCGGCACCACCCGCGCAAAGACGGATCCCTCGTTGGCGGCGGTAACAAACTCCTCTGGGCCGAGCTGCTCCAGATCCCGGCCGCTGTAGGCTTTTACCGGTTTGCCGCCGCCCAGGCCCATCTGCTCGGCAATGGCTTGGGCCGTGAGCACATGGTCGCCGGTAATCATCTTGACTTGGATCCCGGCGGTTTGGCAGGAGCGCACGGCGGCAATGGCCTCTGGGCGCGGCGGGTCGATCATTCCCTGCAAACCGAGGAAGATCAAACCCTCTTGCAAATCTGGGTGATCCACTTGCGTTTGGCTGCTGGGGACGGTTTTTTGGGCAAAGGCCAGAACCCGCAGCCCCTGCCGCGCCAAGGCCTCCACCTGCTGCCGAATCCGCTCCGCTTCCAAGGGCTGGATCTCCCCCTGGGATCCCATCTGGCTGCCGCAGCGGGGCAAGAGAGCTTCTACAGATCCCTTGACGTAGATGCAGTGCTCCTCCGGCCCCAACCGGTGCAGGGTGGCCATGTACTGAAACTCGGATTCAAAGGGGATGCTGTCCAGGCGAGGGCGGCGGCGCTGCAGATCTTCTCGATCCAGACCCCCCTTCTGCGCCGCCACGAGCAGAGCCGCCTCAGTCGGATCCCCTACCACTTCCCACTGGCCGTTGTCCTTGGCTTGGAGGCGGGTGTCGTTGCAGAGGCAGCCGGCCACCAGGCAAGCCTCTAGGGCAGGCGATTGGCGGATTTCGACGGGGGAATCGTCTTCCTGAGGTAGGATCTGGCCCTGGGGGCTGTAGCCGCTGCCGCTAACCCGGTAGAGCCGGGATCCGGCGTAGATGGCCTGCACCGTCATCTGGTTTTCCGTGAGGGTGCCGGTTTTGTCCGAGCAAATCACCGTGGCGCTGCCCAGGGTTTCTACCGCCGGCAACTTGCGGATGATGGCGTGGCGTCGGGCCATGCGGGAGACCCCAATGGCCAGGGTTACGGTAACTACCGCCGGCAAGCCTTCGGGGATAGCGCTCACCGCCAGCGCCACTGCCGCTTCAAAGACACTCACTGCCGCTTGGCCCTGCACCAGGCCCACCAAAAAGGTGAGCGCCGCCAAGGTGAGGATAATTTTCAGCAAGGTCAGGCTGAACGCCTCAAACTTGCGCGTCAGCGGAGTTTGCAGGGATCCCCCTTCCTCGATCAGCTTGGAGATGCGGCCTGTTTGGGTCTGGTTGCCGATGGCCACCACCACCCCCGCCCCTTGGCCAAAGGTGACGAAGCTGCCGGCATAGGCCATGTTCTGGCGGTCGGCCAACGGCGTGTCTTCGGGGAGGGATCCCAGCCGTTTTTCCACCGGCACCGACTCTCCCGTGAGGGCCGATTCGTCCACCTGCAAGTTGCGCACGCTTACCAGGCGCAGGTCGGCAGGCACCCTGTCTCCCGAGCTCAAGAGCACCACATCCCCCGGCACCAGCTTCCGCGAGGGCACCCGCACTTTCTGCCCCTCCCGCATCACCGTTACTTCCGTCACCACCGACTTGGCCAGGGCGGCAATCGCCTCCTCCGCCTTGGACTCTTGGATGTAGCTGATGAGAGCGTTGATCACCACCACCGCCCAGATTACGATGGCGTTGCGCCAGGAGCCTAGGAACGCCTTGATCGCCCCGGCCACCATCAGGATGTAGAGCAGCGACTGGTTAAACTGCTGCAGAAACTTGACCCATGCGGGGGTAGCTGCCTTGGCCTTCAGCTCATTGGGGCCATACTGCTTCTGCCGCCGCTCCACTTCCGCCTGGGAGAGGCCTTTTTCCAACAGCGTCGGCAAAGAGAGCTCCTCTCCGAGGAGCTGCTGGATGGCTTGCTCCTCCGGCAGGGCATGCCAGGCAAGGGCCGGGAGCAGCTCAGGGGATGAAGGTTTGGCCATGTTCGGAATCTTGAGTTACAACAACACAACGGCAGGACGAGCTGCCGACCTTCCTCCATCTGACAGCCTAGCGGATGCCGCCTGCCCTTCCCAGTAAAACGCTCCCCGAGCAGCTCTTGCTAAGGCAAGCGTCAACAACGTTTAAGGAGGCGGCTAAGATTTGCTGAAAATTCTCGACAGATAGATAGATAGAAAGGATGAATATATTCTTATTAGGTAGTATGATTAGCTAGAGCTTGTGGGGAGCCGAAGTGCTTCGGCCTCCCATGCTAGCTGACCTGTCCGGGCTCTTGGATGGGTTGGTTGGCTCTCTTGCTGTTTTTAATATGGCCGACGGGTCTATCGGTCTCTTTTTTTTTTGTTTCCGTTTTGAGTTTTAGAGGGAGTTATCGTGGTACCGACTACAAAGCCAAGGGAATTCCAGGCGCAGTCAGCAGCAGTGCCGCAAAACGGCGCGCGCTCTGAGGTGCAAGGGATCGGATCGAAGGGGTCCGCGGCGGTTCTCCGCCATCAGATTGTCGTCGTCGGGGGAGGGGCAGCCGGCATCAGCGCAGCAGCCCAGTTGCTGGAGCGCCAGCGCAACCTCGACATTGCCATCATCGAGCCATCCGACAAGCATTACTACCAGCCCGGCTGGACGTTGGTGGGTGGGGGTATTGCGCCGCTGGCCAAGTTTGTGCGCGATGAAAAAACCGTGATCCCCAGGGGAGCCAAGTGGATCCAGGCGCGAGTAACCGAGCTGGATCCGGATCACAACCGCGTCATCACCGAGGATGGCCAAGTTATCGAATACGACTACCTCATCATGGCCCCCGGCATCCAAATTGACTGGCACCTGATCGAGGGCTTGCCGGAGGCGCTGGGCAAGGGCGGCGTGACCAGCAACTACTCCAAAGACTACGCCCCCTACACCTGGGAGACCATCCGCAACTTCCAGGGGGGCACGGCCATCTTCACCTACCCTGCCACTCCCATCAAGTGCGGCGGCGCGCCCCAAAAAATCATGTACATGGCCGACGACGTTTTCAAGAGCAAAAGCGGCGTTGGCGTCAACACCAAAGTTATCTTCTGCACCGCCACCCCTACCCTCTTCGCGGTGCCCGAATACAGCGCCGCCCTGGAGAAGGTGGTGGAGCGCCGCGGGATCCAGGTGAAGTTCAGGCACAACCTCAAGGCCATCCGGCCCGAGACCCGGGAGGCCATCTTTGAAGTCACCACCGACGGCGGCAAAGAGGAGGTGAGCCTGCACTACGACATGATCCACGTGGCTCCGCCCATGAGCGCCCCGGACTTTGTCAAGCGCAGCCCTCTGGCAGGGCCCGGCGGCTGGGTGGAGGTGGACAAATGGACGCTGCAGCATCCCCGCTACCCCAACGTGTTTGCTTTGGGGGATGCCTCTTCCCTGCCAACTTCCAAGACGGCAGCCGCGGCCCGCAAGCAGGCGCCGGTGCTGGCGGAAAACCTCTTGGCGGCCATGCAGTCCAAGCCGCTGCCGGCCCGCTACGACGGCTACACCTGCTGCCCCCTGATCACCGGCTACAACTCCCTGATCATGGCAGAGTTTGCCTACGACGGGAAGCTAGCTCCCTCTTTCCCCCTGGATCCAACGCGGGAGCGCTACTCCATGTACTTGGCCAAGGTGCACCTGTTGCCCTGGCTGTACTGGAACCGCATGCTCAAGGGCAAGAGGTTTGAGGCCGACATCTTCAAGCCCATCAATAAGCTGGTGCATCGCTACTAAGGCTCTCCACCCTCTCACCCCCAGCCCCTCTCCCAAGGGGAGAGGGGAGTTTTTTTACAGAGCTGGCTCGCTCTGCCGCTGTGTTGTTACTTAGAAACCTTGTTAGAAAAACTACTAAGTATTTCTTAACGTCAATAGCTTCTGAGAGGTGAGGTTTTGCCGTACAATCAGCCCAGGTCTCCGTGAAAACCGAGTAGACTAGGTAAGGAAGTTTCACTTAAGGTTCTGTTCTATGGATTGTCTCAGAGAAGACGAGCTTGGCTATCTCCTTAAGAGGCGGGAAGAAGTTATAGAGGAGCAGAGAGAGATTCAAACCACTATTCAGTCTTCAAGAAATTGGCGGAAACGAGACATTTTGTCTCAGGCAAGAAAGTGGGGCTGGGAGATTGTCCGTCGTCGTGCCAGACATCCCACGCAAGCTGTTCGCGGGCATTTGAGGGTTAGTATTCCTGGACATGGCGACGGCGATTTCCTGGGGGTAGGAATAGCTCATAGAGTCTTAAAGGAATTGGCAGAGCCTAAACTCACAGAACTACAGCTTCAAAGACAAGAGTGCAGCGACCAAATTGTTAACTTTCTCGTGGGCAGAGGTATTGAATTTAGTTCTTTGCGCGAGTTAGGTTTATTAATCGAGCAGATTGAATTTCTGGAAGAGCAAAACCTAAAACTTAAGCGTAGAATAGAAGAGAGCGAGGAAGTAGCTTTAGATTTGCTCGTCGAGAAAGAACACGAAAATCAGAAGCTGGCCAATAGAATAAGAGAGCTTGCAGAAGAGCAGCTGCAAGTCCAGGAGATCGTCAGCCGTGCCATTTTAGCTCTGAAGGAACTTAAACATATCTTTGACCAGCTTCAGAACGCGGTAAACTACATTCCCATTCCAGAGATTAGGAGCTCACTGCAAAGTTACCTGAACAGGATCATGGCTATTTTTAAGGCTAACCTGCCTTCTACGGGTTCTAGAAAGTTGCTTCAGAAGAACGAGCAGGATATTTATCAAGCGAATTTGGAGGATAACCATGGGTCTCATCGAGAGCCTTGAAACGGCAATCGCGGCCTCGCGTCGCAACTATATTGAGCTCCTTGAGTTGACAGGACAGCTTGTTGCCGAGCGACAGCAGCAAGGTCAAAGGAATTGGCTACGGCTGAATGCCAAGCCCTGGACAGCAGCGACCCTAAAAAAAGCTTTTGCTTCCTTTGCAGCCGCTCGAGCTTACTTTAGCAAGCGCTACGGCATAAAAGCAAGAGGGTGGAAAGCTTTGGCAGAGCAGGTCAATACTGTTGAGACAGCGCTGATTCACTTGGGACTGGCCGTTCGCGAAAGCCCTCAGGCAACCTCCCTTTTGGAGAAGAGTGCCCGGCAATCCTCCTCGATTTCTTGAGGGGATAGGCGTCCACTCTCCCTTTTTTCGCCGTTCTGGCTTTGTATCCCCAGGAGGGGGAAGTTTTTTACAGGCAGGCTTTGAACTTTTTCAATACCGCCCGATCCAGCATCAGCAGGGCTGCGCGTAACCCCCCCGAGTATCCCCAGAAAAAGCCCACCGGCAGATGGCCCTTGGGCGCTTCCAAGTTGGTTTTGAGCCCCCCGTACTCCAGCCAGCGGCCCTGGATCTGCCAGCCCACTTTCTCTCCCATACACTCTTCGCGGGGCAAGGCCGAGAAGGATCTCGAGCTGAGCCCTCCCCTTTTCTCCGAGTCACACTCCTGCCAGAGCTGCTTCTGGACGGTAAAGCCAAAGCGTCCATGGCTGGCCTGCGTCCAAAGTTGGTCGATTAGCCGCAGCATCGGGCAGGGGAAAGCTTCAACATCCTTGGGATCGAAAAAGCCCACCTGGGATCGCCCGCCCAGCTTTAACATTAGAGCCGTCGTCCAGCGATCGGCTTCCCCCCACTGGCCAGCCCGCAGCCGATCCCACAGCCCTTGTAGGGCAGGAGCCGCTTCTCCCACCCAGTCTGGCCAGGGGAGAGTAGCGGGCAGGGATCCCTGTCCCTCTAGACAAACTTCGGGAGAAACCAGGGATCCGGATGCCCCCTCTTTTTTCTTTGTCGTGGCAGGGGTAGGGGGCGCCACCATTTGCTCCAGCTCTTCTGCCGAGTGCTGGGCCAGGAGCTGTTCCAGCTCATCTTGGGGTTGCGGGGCCAGAAGCCGCTCCAGTTGCCGCAGATCTTGAGTGCGGATGGCGGGCTCAAAGGTCAGCGGCTTCTTCTCTTCTTGAGAGGCCGCTCCCGGCAGCAGGGCCAGCCACTCGGCCATGGTTTGTGGGCGCTCTTCGGGGTGGAGAGCCATCCCTTTGAGGATGGCGGCCTCCACCTCTTCAGGAATGCTGGGGTTAAGGCTGCGGGGGGGATCCAACTGCCGGCCTGTGGCCCGCACCGGCGCGCACAAGGGCACTATCCCCGTCAGCAGGGTGTAGAGGGTGGCGGCCAAGGCATAGACATCGGTGAAGGCGCCGCGGCGGCGCAGGCTGTCGTACTGCTCCAGGGGGGCGTAGCCATCGGTGCCGTAGGAGGTATGGCGCTGGATCAAACCTTGGGCGTAGGCCCGCGCCAGGCCAAAGTCGATCAACACCGCTTGCCCGGATCCCTCCCGCACCAGGATGTTGGCCGGCTTCACATCGCGGTGCAGGATCCCCTGTTCGTGCAGGGCCATGAGGGCGGATCCCACCTCTCGCGTCAGGCGCAGGGCCTCCGGCAGGGGCAGCGGCCCCTTTTGCCGCAAAAGCTGGTGCAGCGTCTGGCCACGGATGTACTCCATCACAATGCACCAACGCTCCTGCTCCCAGATCACCTCTTCCACCTTCACCACGTGGGGGTGGCGGCAGCGGGCCAGTTGCAGCGCCTCGTTCATGAAGTTTTGCTGGAAGCGAGGATAGTCGGGATCCTCGCGGATGCTGTCCTTTAAGACCTTGATAACCACATCCTCAGCACGGACGCTGTCCCAGGCGCGGTAGGTAATGCCGAAGCCCCCTTCCCCCAAAACGGCCTCGATGCGGTAGCGCCCCCCCTGCAATTCTTCGCCAACTGCCCAAGCCATACGCGATCTCGCTCCCCGCCTCTAGGGCTATTCTGTCACGGGGATCAACAACGGACGGCACGTAAAACTACTCGTTGCCGGGCAGACCCCCTGTCGGGCACAGCGGTGGCTCTATCGCCCCAGGGATTGTGGTCATTTCAAATAGCAACGAAACGTTTCTCTACGTCGTTATTGGTAGGCAGGGCTGTCGCAAACGCGCCAGCGGCGCGGAGCGCTTGGATGGCGGCAGAGTGTTTTCACCTAGTTTAAAACGACTCCAAGTTTTTGGAGGGGAGCTTGCTGAGAATAAGGTAGGGATCGGGATCCCAGCCTGCCTGCTCAAGAGCCCACCGGCAGCACCCCCGTCTTCACCTGGAAGGTGCGCGCCTGGCCGTCGCGGATGACCCGCAGCGTCAGCGTCTTGCCCACACCGGCGGCATCCACCAACTGCTGCACCTGCTCGGCATCGCGAATAGGTTGGCCGTCAATCTCAACAATGACGTCCCCTTCCCGCAGGCCAGCTTGCTCAGCCGGCGATCCCGGAATTACCTGCCCGATCAACACCCCCTCTTGCACTGTCAGCGTGGTGGATCGGCCCGGGTCCCGGTTGAGGCGCTCCACCAAATCGGGGTTGAGGGTAATCATGCGGATGCCCAAGAAGGCATGCTCCACCCGGCCATTGCGGATCAGTTGCTCGGCAATTTCCATGGCGCGGTTGATGGGGATGGAAAAGCCGACGCTCTGGGCTCGCTGGAAAATGGCCGTATTCACCCCAATGACGCGACCTTCTGCGTCCAGCAGCGGGCCGCCCGAGTTGCCGGGATTGATGGCCGCATCCGTTTGCAGGAACGTCACCCGCTTGTTGGTGGCCCCAATCTGCCCGGAGGAACGCCCGACGGCGCTGATGATCCCCGCCGTTACCGTGTTGTCCAGGCCCAGCGGGTTGCCGATGGCGATGGCCCAATCTCCTGGCCGCACCTGGTCGGAGTTGCCCAAGGTAACCGTGGGCAGATTTTCGCCCTCGATCTGGATCACGGCGATGTCGGTTACCGGGTCTGAGCCTTTGACTTTGCCTTCGAAGGTGCGCCCATCCAGCAGATGCACCCTCACCCGCTCGCTGCCTTCCACCACGTGGGCATTGGTGAGAATGAGGCCATTGGGATCGATGATGAATCCGGATCCGGTGCCCTCCTGCTGAAACTCTTGCGGCAGTTGGGGGATTTGGCCCCCAAAGAAGCGGCGGAACAGGGGCTGGTTGAACAGCTCGGGATCAATAGGGCTGGCCACGGTGCGGGTGGCGTCGATGCGCACCACCGCCGGTCCCACCTTTTGGGCAACGGCGGCAATGAAATTGGAAGGCCGCACGGCATCGCCAGGAGAGGCAGACTCAGGAGGGGACTCAGACCAAGGCAGAAGGGATCCCACCCCCTCTCCAGCCCGCTGCGACCAAGTGGCAAGGGGAGTTTGCTGCAGCCATGCTTGCCCCCTTGGCGAGGACAACCAGACCCCATAGGCAATGCCTCCGCCAAACAAAGCCATCGCCAGAAATGTTTGCCGTAGAAGCCGTGTCATGATCCCTCCCAGAGCTCAGCCGTATTGCCCCAAAAACACTGCACTGAGGAAGCTCAGGCAGACCGGCGCTACCCACCTGCGCAAGCAAACCCGGTTTACTTTGGCCTATTCTTCTTTTAGCTGTTTAGGGGATATGTGCTTAACTTAGCAAATCTTGCGGGCAAAGACAGGGCTCAAGAGCCTAGCGATGACCGGGAATCTAGCTCACCTCCCTTCCTCAGCACCGCCGGAGCGGGATCCATGGCAACGCCACCGCGCCTGGATGCAGTTGGCCCTGCAAGAAGCCGAGCGGGCGGGAGAAGCGGGCGAGGTGCCGGTGGCGGCTCTGGTGGTGGGGCCGGGGGAAGAGCTGTTGGCCCTAAGCAGCAACCGGCGGGAACGGGATCGGGATCCTACGGCCCACGCGGAGATTTTGGCCCTACGGCAGGCGGGGCAGCGCCTGGGCGACTGGCAGTTGCAGGGCTGTCGGCTGTACGTGACCCTGGAGCCCTGCCCCATGTGCGCGGGGGCGATCAGCCAATCGCGGCTGGCCCAGGTGATCTACGGCGCCGACGATCCCAAGGCCGGCGCGCTGCGCAGCGTGCTCAACCTGCCCGCTTCTGCCGCCAGCTTCCATTGCCCAGAGGTCATCGGCGGAGTTTGCGAGGCCGAGTGTCGTCGCCTGTTGCAGCAGTGGTTTAGCCGCCGGCGGGGGATCCCTCTGGCAACCTGACGGGGAACTTGGGCGACAAAAAGGCCGGGTTGAGGTCGTGCATCGGCAAGCGGTTTTTGATACTGTCATATCGGAAGGCCCCCGGCCCGCCAGCGCGAGCAGCTGGCTGGGATCCGGCCGCGGCCTCGAAGGCAAAGCTCTTTGAAGGCGGGAGCGCTTTGGTTGGTCGGTCGCTTGAGGGGTTGGTTGGGCAATCCTCACCGCAGGATCGCAGTTTCCTTCTGGATCCCTCCTCCGAAGTGGTTTATCGGCGGACAGGGATCCGTTGCTCTTGGGTGGTCTTTCCCAGAGGAGTGACGTGTGAGTGTAGCTCTCTTTTCTTCTCCGGTTGTGTCCCCGCTGCCCTCGGCTTGGCTTAGGGGGATCGGCCTTCTGGTTTGGGCTTGGCTCTGCTTGGCCTTTCCGGTGCAGGCGCGGGTGCTGCTGCGGGTGGGGATTGCCGTCAACAAGCCGCAGGTCAGGCTCGGCAGCTCTGCCCCGGCCCGCCTGCTGGATGCCCAGGGACAACCGCTGGCCGAAGTTCCGGCCATGCAGCCGCTGCAGGCCAGCCGGATAGGCTCGGCGGTCAGTTTGGCCGGCCAGCAGGGAGAACGCCTTTACCTACAGCCCACCACCCCCGATGGGTTGGTGTTCATCGACCAGAACTGGTACCGCGGCTGGGTGGAGCTGATCCCCGGCGAAAGTGGAGTGATCGCCATCAATCAAGTTGGTTTGGAGGACTACGTTTCCAGCGTGGTGGGCAGCGAGATGGGGCACCGCTTCCCGATGGAGGCCCTCAAAGCCCAAGCCGTGGCCTCCCGCACCTATGCCCTCTACCATCGCAGTCGTCGCTCCCAGCAGCCTTTTGACTTGGGGAGTGGGATTGATTGGCAGGTTTACAAAGGGGTGGCTGCCGAATCCAACCGCACCCAGGCAGCAGCCCGCGAGACTGCCGGCCAGGTTCTCGTCCACCAGGGGCAGTTGATCAACGCCGTTTTCCACTCCTCCGGCGGCGGCCACACAGACGATGCCGGCAATGTTTGGCTGGAGTCGCGGCCCTACTTGCAGGGGGTGCCCGATTTCGATCACCACTCGCCGGTGTTTAGCTGGACGGCTACCATTCCTGCCCAACAGCTCCAGCAGTTGGCCGGCGGGATCGGGGCCATCCGCTCCATTGAGATCCTGCGCAGCTCTCCCTGGGGACGGGCCATCACCCTGCGCCTAGTGGGATCCCAAGGCAGCAAAGACGTCAGCGGCAGCGAATTCCGGCGGGCTCTGGGGTTGCGCAGCACGATGATCGCCATCAGCCCACGAGGGGAGGCGGCCACCACCGCCAGCCTGACCCCTGCTGGGGCAAACTTTCCCGCTTTCTTCCAAATCCAAGGGCGCGGCTACGGGCACGGGGTGGGCATGAGCCAATGGGGAGCTGCCGCCCTGGCCAGCCAAAACTATTCCTACCAACAGATCCTCAGCCACTACTACCGCAACACCAGCTTGGCCGTGGTGGAGGGACGCTAGGCTCAGTCGGAGCTCCTATCGAAAAAGGCCATTTGGTAGCGAAGGCAGCTAAAGCTTTGCCGAGCTTGTGGCAGTTTAGATTGCCCTGCCGGGATCAGGAGTCAGTGGCAATTCTGGAAACTCTGTTAACTCCGATGCAGCACCGTCTCTTCAGACAGGCCGCAGATCGATCAGCAGCCTTCTCTGAGATTGAAAACCGAACTGCCGGTGGCCATTGTTGTTGCAAGATCTGGGAAAAGACTGAGGAAATCTGGCTTGGAGCTGCTGCAGATTTTGTAGAGATCCTGAATCCTCCTGCCAGAATTCTCAAAGTTGGCTCAATAATAAAAAATTAGAAACGTTTACCAGGCACGATTAACCTCTGCCGCTTCTTTTTCCGGCCTATAGCTTCAACCCCAGGTATCTGTCCTATGTCCCTTGCCACTTTAGCCCCCGCTTTTCCCGAACGTTGCCCGGTGCTGCCGGAGGCGCTCACGCCCCTGTGCGAGATCGCCCGTAACTATTGGTGGACGTGGAACCCCGATCACCTCACCATTTTCCGGGAAATGGATCCCGCCCTGTGGGAAAAAACCTCTCACAACCCGGTGCGCATGCTGGAGGAGGTTTCTTACTTGCGCTTGGCGGCCTTGGCTACTGACGTCAACTACCTCAACACCCTCAATCGCATGGTGCAGGCCTATCGGCAGTACATGGCGGCTGAGGATACCTGGGCCAAGCGCACCATGAAGACCTACGACTGGCAGCGTCCTATTGCCTATTTCTGCGCTGAGTACGGCCTGCACGAGTCTTTGCCCATCTACTCCGGGGGCCTGGGCATGCTGGCTGCCGATCACCTCAAATCCGCCTCCGATCTGGGGGTGCCGCTGGTGGGCGTGGGATTGCTCTACCGCCAAGGCTATTTCCAGCAGCGCCTGGATCTCAGCGGCTGGCAAGGGGAGCTGTACGAAGATTGCGAGTTTGACGCGCTGCCTCTGACGTTGGTGCGGCAGCCAGATGGCAGCCCTCTGTTGGTGGAAGTGGCAATGCGGCAGCGGCTGGTGAAGGCACGCGCCTGGCGGGTGGACGTGGGGCGGGTGCCCCTCTTCCTGCTGGATACCAACCTGCCGGAGAATGATCCCATCGACCGCTGGATTACTGCCCATCTCTACGGCGGCAGCACCGATACGCGCATTGCCCAGGAGTGTATCCTCGGCATTGGGGGGGTGCGCCTGCTGCGCCAGTTGGGCCTGGATCCCATGGTCTATCACATGAACGAGGGGCATGCTGCCTTCTTGACTTTGGAGCTGCTGCGGGAGGAGGTGGCACGGGGTACGCCCTTTGAGGCGGCAGAGGCCAAGGTGCGGGAAAAGTGTGTCTTCACCACTCACACGCCGGTGCCGGCTGGGCACGATGCTTTCAGCCCCAACGAGATGGATGCGTTCTTTGCCTCTTTCTGGCCGCAACTGGGCTTGACGCGGGAGCAATTTTTGGCTCTGGGGGCGCGGCGCGGCGGGGATCCCTGGGAGCGCTTCAATATGACGGTGCTGGCTTTGCGCTACGCACGTGCAGCCAACGGGGTGAGCAAGTTACATGGGCGCGTCTCTCGCCAAATGTGGCATGTGCTCTACCCAGAGCGGTCGGTGGAGGAGGTGCCCATCGGCTCCATTACCAACGGGGTTCACGCCCGCACCTGGGTTGCCCCCCTCTTCTGGAACCTCTACGACCAATACCTGGGTCCCGACTGGCCGGAGCGGGTGTCGGATCCGGAGCTGTGGGCCAAGGTGGAAGAAATTCCCGATGAGGAGCTGTGGCGGCGCAAGGAAGCCCTGCGGGAGCGGTTGGTGTCTTTTACCCGCCACCGGGTGTTGCGGGCGCGGCGCAACCGCGGCGAAAGCAACGAACGTCTCCAGGCCGTCAACCAGTTGTTGGATCCCAAGATCCTGACGATTGGGTTTGCCCGCCGCTTCAGCACCTACAAGCGAGGAGATCTAATCCTGCGCGATCTCGAGCGAGTGACCCGCATCTTCACCAACAAAGAGTACCCTGTGCAGATTATCTTTGCCGGCAAGGCTCACCCGCGAGATGAAGAAGGCAAGCGCCTGATCCAACGGGTGGTGGAATGGTCGAATCGGCCTGAGGTGGCTCACCGGGTCGCCTTTATTGAGAATTACGATGCCTACGTCAGCCGCAATTTGGTCCAAGGGGTGGATCTTTGGCTGAACAACCCGCGGCGTCCTCTGGAGGCCTCCGGCACCTCCGGCCAAAAAGTGGGCTTCAACGGGGGGCTCAACCTCTCCGTTTTGGACGGCTGGTGGCCCGAAGGCTACAACGGTCGCAATGGCTGGGCCATCGGCCAAGAAATCGAAGGTCTGGATCCAGCCGCCCAAGACGATCTGGACGCCAGCTCCCTCTACGATGTGTTGGAATACGAGATTATCCCTATGTTCTACGACCGGGATGAAAAAGGGATCCCGCGCCGCTGGATTGCTCGCATGAAAGAAGCAATCCGCACCCTCAACCCGGTCTTCAACACCGACCGCATGGTGGCTGAGTACGTCCTGAAAATGTATGAGCCCCAGCCTATCGAAACGGAGGTGAGTCGCATCTTGTCGGGCTCGGCCGTCGTTAGCTAAGTTAGCCTCCCTCAACCCAGCCCTTCTCCCTGAGGGATGGCCCAAGCGCGCCGCGCCGCCGACGCGACCACCCCCAACCTCTCTCTGGGAGAGGGGAGATAGTTATCATCATGCAAAAATCGGGATCCCCGCCCTCCTCAGGCGAAAAGGCAGGGATCCCTGGCCTGTGTCCATGGAGACTAGGCACTAGCGTTGAGGGTTATCGGGAAGGTCAGCGGCTCCGGCTCCTCCTCAGGCGGTAGCATCACCACCTCCGAGCTGTCGATGATCGCTTGCAGCTCTTCCCCATCAATGGTTTCGGCCTCCACCAAGCGGCGGGCGATGCGATCCAAGAGGGCGCGGTTTTCCCGGATCAGGTAAGTGGCCCGTTGGTAGGCCTCATTCACCAGACGTCGCACCTCTTCGTCGATGAGGGCCGCCGTCTCCTCGGAGAAATCCCGCTCTGCAGCGATCTCACGGCCTAGGAAGATATTGGCATACTGGCGTCCCAGGGCCACGTTGCCCAGGCGGTCGCTCATGCCAAAGCGGGTGACCATGTTGCGGGCAATGCGGGCCACCTGCTGTAGGTCGCTGGCTGCCCCCGTGGTCACCTCCGCCTCGCCATAGACCACCTCCTCTGCCACCCGACCCCCCAGGGCGACGGTCATCATGTTTTTCAAGTGGGCACGGGTGGTCAGGCCCATGTCATCATCGCTGGGCATGAACCAGGTGAGGCCGCCCGCCTGGCCGCGGGGAATGATGCTGACCTTTTGAATGGGATCGTAGTTGGGCAAGAGGGATCCCACCAGGGCGTGTCCTGCCTCGTGGTAGGCCACCAGCTCCTTGCGCCGCTCGCTCATGAGGCGATCCTTCTTCTCTGGGCCAGCCAACACCCGATCCACGGCGTCGTTGATCTCGTCCATCGAGATCTCGGTGAGGTTGCGGCGGGCCGCCAAGATGGCCGCTTCGTTGAGTAGGTTGGCCAGATCTGCGCCGGTAAACCCAGGGGTGCGGCGGGCTAACTTCTCCAAATCCACATCGGCGGCCAAGGTTTTGCCGCGGGCATGCACCTTGAGGATCTCCAGGCGGCCCTGGAAGTCGGGGCGATCCACCGTCACTTGGCGGTCAAAGCGACCGGGCCGCAGCAGCGCTGCATCCAACACATCGGGGCGGTTGGTGGCGGCGATAACGATGATGCCGGAGTTGCCCTCAAAGCCGTCCATCTCGGTCAGCAACTGGTTCAGGGTTTGCTCCCGCTCGTCGTTGCCACCTCCTAGGCCGGCTCCCCGCTGCCGACCCACGGCATCGATTTCGTCGATGAAGACAATACAGGGGGCATTTTGCTTGGCCTGCTCGAACAGATCCCGCACCCGCGAGGCCCCCACTCCAACAAACATCTCCACAAACTCAGAGCCAGAAATGGAGAAGAAGGGCACACCCGCCTCTCCGGCCACAGCGCGGGCCAACAGGGTTTTACCTGTACCTGGGGGGCCGACCAGCAACACCCCGCGCGGGATCCTGGCGCCCAGAGCGTTGTACCGCTCGGGGTTTTTCAAAAAGTCCACCACCTCGGCCAGCTCCAACTTGGCCTGGTCAACACCAGCCACATCGTTGAAGGTAACCTGAGTTTTCGGCTCCATCTGCACCCTTGCCCTCGACTTGCCAAAGTTGAGCGCCTGGCTGCCAGGGCCGTTTTGGGCTCGGCGCAACAGGAAAAACAGGCCAAGCAGCAGCAAGACGGGCAGGAAGAAGGTGCTGAGGATGCGCCCCAGCAGACCCTCCTCCTGAACCGGGCGCACCGCCAGCTCCACCCCTTGCGCAAGCAAGGTGTTCTCAAACTCGGGGGTGAGGGGAGGCAGGTTGACCAGCACTTGGGTGGCGCGGTTGTTGATTTCCGCCTCGGCAATGGCAATTTGGCGACCATCGGGGGCGATCTCGACCAAGACTTTGCTGACCTCGCCCCGTTCTATGCGGCTCATCAGGTCGGAGTAGCTGATCTCCAGACGCTCAGCCGGACGGGTGCCGAAGAAGGTTGTGGCCAGCGAGATCAAGACAATGGCCAGCAACGCGTACAATCCGGCGCTTCTCCATTTTTTGTTTTTACCTTTCTGACTCACGGAAGCGTTTCCTCCCAAAGGGTGCTTTTTATCGAACTCACAGATGGCATCTGGGGTCGAGTGGATTCTTGCAACGATAGACTATTAATTAATATTAACCCGGCTGAGAGGCCGGGGAGAATAGCCGAAGATCCGCAGGATCGCGCACTTTTGTCAACGGGCTTGCGGCTAGGATCGGGGGCGAAAGGGCCGCACTCCCCCTCTCTCCTTGGTTTTCTAGGGAATCCCCATGCTGACTCAACTGCGCCAACTGAGCCTGGCTGCCGACGGACGCTACCTCAGAGATGAGGAGATGCAGTTCATGGAGAGCTACCTGGCCTCCTTTGAGCTGCGCCTGGGCGCCTATCGCAAAATCCAAGCGGCGGAAGCCCAGATTGTCGGCGAGGTGGAGGCGAAGCTGCGCGCTCTGGATCCCTACTTGCTCATGCGAGGGGTGGAGGATTTCCGCAACAAATGGAGAGCCGACACCGTGCGGGTTTTGCGCCTCTCGGCTTTGGCCATGCTCCTAGACGATGAGCAGCGCTACAAGGAGCGATTTCTCTACTGGTTTCAGACCTTGATGCGGGCCTTCCGCACCCAGCGCAGTTGTGAGGCTACCTACCGCTTCTTGCAAGAGGTGATAGCCAAGTACCTCACCCCCGCGGAGTTTGCTTTGATCCAGCCGATTCTGGAAACCAACCGTACCCTGCTGGGTCTCACCTAGGCCGCAGGCTCGGAGGAAGGGCTCGCCTCGATCACCTCCAGCTCGTCGGCCTGGAGGTGGGCGCGGAACTTATTCCCAAACTGCACCTGAAAGGGAAAATTAGCGCTGATCGGGCGGCCGTTCCAGTCTTGGATCACAGCCGTCACTTCTCCCTCCATACCTTTGAGGTCAAAAGGTTGATTGCGATGTTCCGGGTGGTGATAGACGATCACGCTGGTACGCACCCGCACTCGATCTCCGACTTTCATCACACACCATTACACGGCGCTGTTAGGAGCCGTGCCCTCCAACCGTTGAACGTTAAAAACTTGCAATACCCTAGGTTGGCATTTTGCCATAGCTGCTTGCCAGGAGCGACCTCCTGCAAACTCACTCGATTGGTTGCTTTCAGCCGCACGCCCCGCTCACCTCGCTGCCAGGGGAGTGTGGCTTCGCCGCTTGCTACCCACCGTCTGGCGGGGCTGGGTTTGATTAACATCAGGGGGGTTTTCCCATCCACGGCAAACATAGGTACCAACACGGCTGTAAGCTCTTCTGTGTACGCCCCCTCGCCCCTACGGAGGTTTCAGGCTGGGGGAGAACCTGTAACATGTTTTGGGCCGCTGGGCCTAGATCCTCTGCTTGCCCTCCGGCGTTCCTTGCGAAGCTTGGCCAGGCTGTTCTCGCGCCTAGCTTGCCGTTGCGATGCTGGCATCGCTACTCCTGCCAATTGCTAACCAAGTGCCTCCAGCCCGCTGATGCGATCAGTCGCGGCACTTGGCCTCCTGAAAAGGCAGCCCACCCCAGGAGCCTGCTGGAAACACTCTAGCTCAGCCCCTAACGAAGACTGCGGAATGTAGAGAACTATGTAGAAATTGATACAGTGGTTTGCATTTCTCCGGGATCCCCTCGCCCTTGAGGAGCCGCGCCGGCTTCTGGGAGCATTGCCCCAACCCAAGCCCACTGACTTCAGCCGAAAGATCCCTCTGCGGAACCTGGGATCCGTGGGGCTCATCAGTGTATTCCCGGACACGTTTTTGGGAGACTTTGACCAATTCTGAGGATCCCAGGCCTAGAGTGGTGGTGGATGTTCTGGCTCGGGGCCCTTTTGTTCGCGGTCGAGATCTGGATATTTCGACGGCTGCCGCTCGCCAGCTGGGCATTTACGAGCAGGAAGTGGCGAAAGTAGAGGTGCCTCTGCTGCCTCCCCAAGAAGTTCCTCTCTCCGGCGTTTTGATGAGCCTAAGGTAGAAATTGCTGGGCAAAAATAACTACTAGAATCGGCTCCCGATGGGGAGAATCTGCCCAGGCTAAATGCCTGAAGATTTGCTGGGCTGGTTTTCTGCTTCTTGTCTGCGGCGATCGCCAATGCCGCAGTCGCCGCAGCATTCGGGTCGCTTGAAGTCGTCCCAATGGATGCAGGCCCGGCAGCCCTTCAGCATTTCCGGCCAGCGCTCTCGAATTAGCAGTTGTCGCAGCCTCACTTCTCGTGATTCGGGAAAGGGGTGTTGCAATTCATCCATGGCCCTGGGATCCGCAGCTCTCTGTCTCTGGTATAAGGGCAAATGAAAGTCTGCAATCTAGAAATATCGGCATAGCTTAAGGTTTGTGCTTTGCCGATCTCCAAAGAGGGCTTGGGCTAGCCCAATTTTCTTGAGCCCATTACTTTGCGAAGGGATTTGCAAAAAATATAAACGGATTTCTTACAAGATTTAGCTGGATTTTTCCCCGCTTAACACAAAGGTGGGATCCAGAGGCAGCAACAGTTGGCTGCGACCGCGGTGTTCCAGGCGGTTCACGGCTGATTGGATCACCTCCACATGATGAGCTCGCACGGCAGCCAGCCCGGCAGAGAGGCCGTAGAGCCCCTCCAGAGAGTTGGTGGTCGCCACAATCCTGCCGTTGGGTTTGAGATGGTTCCAGGAGGCCTCCAGGATCTCCCGTAGGGGATGGCCACCTTCGATACAGATGCGATCGGGGGGCGGAGAGAGCTGATGCAAGCAATCGGGGGCGGTGCCCTGGATTACTTGCACGTTGTTGAGGCCGAATTTCTCGCAGTTGCTCTCGATCAAGCTGACCACCTCGGCATCGCGCTCGATGGCAATCACGCGAGCGCGGGGGCAGAGAATGGCCGCTTCGATGGCGATGGTGCCTGTCCCGGCGCCGATATCCCATAGGCAGTGGTCTTCTCCCAGGCGCAACTGGCTCAGCACCAGCACGCGTACCTCGCGGGGGCTCATCGGGATCCCCGGGATCCGCTCAAAGGCGGAGTCCGGGATCCCTGGGGTGCGATAGGGCCAAGAGAAGGGGGTTGCCATTGCCAAAGACCGCTGCCGGGGAAATGGCCATACTTCTCAGCATAAGGCGAAGCCCCGACCAACTGGCTACGCTCTTCATGTCCCCCTCCTGGGAGAGGGGATCCCCGCGCTAGGCCAGCCTAGGTCAGTAGCCCCGTGAGGGCCGGACAAGGCTCCAAAGCTGATGATCGGACTCGAACCGATGACCTGCTCATTACGAGTGAGCTGCTCTACCGACTGAGCTACATCAGCAAGGGTAAGCAATTCCGCATCCCTTTGTTCAGCCAGTTCAGCAGCGCAAACTGGGAACGCGGGACGGGAAAGCTGACTTAGACTATTGATGCTCACCAATCTTAGCGCATCCTTGCCCTGCTCGGGATCCCCAGGCCGTCAATCCTAGAGAAAGACCTAAGGTTAACCAGGCCAGCCAGTCGCCTGTGCGCGTGTAGAAGGTTACCTGGGATTGCCGCCTGACCTCTCCAGTCACCACTCCGCGCTGAAAAATCGGGCCCACCTGCTGGAGTCGACCTGAGGGATCCACCACCAGGTTGCCGCCGGTGTTGTTGACAAAGACCACGCTGCGCCGGTTTTCGACCGCCCGGAAAACCGAAAGCCGGCCGTGGAGCATGGGCCAGTGGCTGTTGCCAAACCAGCTATCGTCGGAGATCACGATCAACGACTCTGCTCCATTGCGGGTCAGAGTTCGGCTGGGGGCGGGCAATACACTCTCCAAGCAGATCATCACCCCCAAAGGCCCAAACAGCTCCCCTCCCGCCAGCGGCCGATAGCCATCTGGGGAGGGCGCGTAGCGCCCCGACTCAAAATAGGGGAAGATCCACTGCTTGCCAAACCAATCCAGCACTTGGCCTTGGGCGTTGAAGAAGAGGGCGGTGTTGAAAAATCGCTGCTCCTCCTCCGGCAGGTGGGCTGTGCGGGGATCCGGCTCCGTGGCCCCCGTAATCAAAGCCCCTTCTGGGGGGAGGATGGCTCGCATTGGCTCGATCACATGGGGTTGCAGGGGGGTGTTCAGCAACCGGGCCCGCAAGGCTCCTTCCGGCCAGATCACCAACTGCGCCCCCTCGGCCACCGCCTGGGCCGAAAGCTGGTGCAACTCCCGGTAGCGCTGGCTGCGGTACTCCCAACTGCGATCGGCTTCCAACCAGGCCACCTGCTGCACCGTCCCCACGCGAAAGCTGGGATCCCCTTCCGCCGCCGCTAAAACATCAAAGTAGGCCAGCCGCAGGCTGCCATAGGCCAAGACCAGCCCCCCCAGACCTAAGCCGCAGGCCAGCGTGCGCCGGATATCCGGGTTCTCGGCCCCCGAGCAGGATCCCTCTGCCCTCCATTGGCAGCGGAGCTGCTCGGCCAACTGCCAAACCACGCCATTGACGAACACGGCAAAAAAGGTCACTCCCCAGATCCCGGTGAGATCGGCAATTTGGATCCCCAGGGGCCAGTCAAAGAGCAGGGATCCCCAATGAAAGGGGATCGGCCACCAGAGCAGGCCCAGCAGCCCATCCAGGCCTGTCCAGACCGTGGCCAGGCCCAGGGGACGTGCCCAGGGGGGGAGGGGCCGGCTCAGCGCCAAGCTCAAGACCGTGGCTGTTGTGAAAAACAGAGGGATCAGGGGAGCCACCACTGCTCCTCCCAGGATCTCCCAGGCGCTGAGCACTTGAAGCGAGAAGGGATCCACCCAGAAGGCGTACAGGCACACGCAAAACCAGAGGCCATAGGCCAAACGCCACTGCCTCCAACCCTGTTGCTGTTCGCAAAGGTAAAACAGAGGCGCTAGGCCCAGCAGCGCTCCCGGAAACCAGTGCAGCCAGCGGTTGGGGGATCCCAAACACAGCAGCAAAACGGCCAGCCCCGCCAGCCAGCGGGATCTCCACTCTGGGCGAAGCGGTGGGAGCAAAGCCGGGTGTTGAGGGAAGGAGGGCAGCTCTAGGGCCATTGGCAATGCAGGGGAATCCTCTGAGTGCTGCGGGCAGCCGCAAGAGCCGGCCTTGCTCGCATCCCATCATCTTTACAGAGCCTGCTGAGGCCTGCAAACGATCCCAGCGGCCCTAGCGCGGATACCACCGCTTTTGCCAGGCCCGCATTTGCTCAATCTCCGCTTGCTGGGTAGTGACAATGGCTGTTGCCAGTTGCCGAATCTCGGGGCAC
Source organism: Synechococcus sp. RC10B2 (assembly GCF_047502635.1). Taxonomy (NCBI): domain Bacteria; kingdom Bacillati; phylum Cyanobacteriota; class Cyanophyceae; order Synechococcales; family Synechococcaceae; genus Synechococcus; species Synechococcus sp. RC10B2. Next base: position 31,839 of record NZ_JANSHO010000012.1, on the reverse strand, counting down.
TTGGATTTTTCCAGAGCCTCTCTAGCCATGACCAGGGCTCCTTCGTGGTGCTGGATCATTGCTTGCAGGAAGCGCAGATCGAACTCAGGGTCAGCGGCTCCCAGGTCGGTATCCATGCGCATAGCCGAGATCATTTCTGGAGTCATGGCCATCTGGTGGCCCATCTCTTCATGCCACATGACGGGCTCCTGGGGAGCTAGCGGGTACCAGCTCAGCCGCCAGTCTTGCATCTGCTTGATTTCTTGGCTTTGGGCGACCCCAATGGCCCTGGCCAACTGACGAATTTCCCGCCGCCGGGATTTTTGCAGGGCTTCTGTGGCCATGCTCACCGCTCCCTCGTGGTGGAGGATCATCGCATCCAGAAACCGCAGTTCGAAGGATTCGTCGGCAGGGCCTAGGCCTAGCCGATGAGCTCTCTGGATTGAGAGCCCCCCCTTGTTCTCATGAGCAGTTGCCTCTAGCCCCAGCTCCCTGGCAAGCCAGGGATTGCCCAGGACAAACCCACCAGCCAGGATGAGAGCACAGACAGTCAGGCGCATCGCCACTTCTCTCCGAGGACAACAGGTCAATATCCTACGCCTTCCAGCCCCCTCTGGAGTCAAACCCTTTGGCGATCCTGGCGCCAGAGTGGGATCCCTTAGCTTGGTGCCTCCATCTGGGCGCCCCTGGCGTCGCCAGTTCAGGAAGTGGGGTTGGGTGCCAACAACTGCTCCCCTTGCAACATGCGAGCGGCAGCGCTGAACAGCTCTTCCTCCAAGTAGGGCTTGGTGAAGTAGGCAGTGGCTCCCAGCTCGCGGGCTGTCTGCCGGTGCCGTTCTGCCCCCCGTGAGGTGAGCATAGCTACTGGAATATGCCTGAGGTTGCTGTCTGCCCGTATGCGGGAGAGCAACTCCAAGCCGTCCATGCGCGGCATCTCGATGTCGCAAAAGATGAGATCGCAGCGCAAGCCACCGCGAAGCTTTTCCCAGGCGTCCTGGCCATCGCGGGCTTGCTCCACCCGGTAGCCCACCTTTTGAAAGGACATGGAGAGCAGTTCCCGCACTGCAATCGAGTCGTCCACAATGAGCACCGTGGTTTGATGGGTTTCCTCGGCACGTGGCTCCGCAGCGCGACGCTCCGCCCAGAGGCGGCTGAGATCGCGACGGCGGCCTTGGGCCATATCTACCAGTTCAAGGACGTCAGCAATTGGCAGCACGCGACCATTGCCCAGCACCGTTGCCCCAGAAATGCCAGGTGGTTTGGGCACAGGCCCGCGCAATTGCTTGATCACGATTTCCTGCTCTTCCACAAAGCTGTCCACCTGCAGGGCAACGTACTGGCCGGCACTTTGCAGGACGACGATGGGCAGGATGCCCTCCTCTTGGGCGATGCTGTAGACCTCTGAGCGGCTGCGGCTGTGGCTGCGGCTGTAGGACAACAGATTCGAGAGGGGCTGGAAGGGAAGGCGTTGATCCCGCCAGGGAATGGAGGGCCGCCCCTGTTCATCCGGCTGCACCTCGTCGACGGGAACATCCAGCATCTCCTCCACACCGTCGAGGGGGAAGGCGATCAGGGCTTTGTCGCTGACACACACCATTGCCTTGGAAATGCTCAGGGTAAGCGGCAGGCGGATGGTGAAGGTGGTGCCCTTGCCGCGCACGGAATCCACTTGGATGCTGCCGCGCAGATCGGTGATGTTGCGGCGCACCACGTCCAAGCCAACCCCCCGCCCGGCCAGATCGTCCACCTCGCTGGCCTCGCGAACGCTAAAGCCGGGGTGGAAGAGGACGTTGAACACTTCTTCTTCGGTTGCCTGCTCTGACAGCAGCCCCAGCCTTTGCGCCTTGGCCTTGATTTTCTCCACCGGGATGCCGGCACCGTCGTCGGCGACGACGATGATTGTCTGGTTGCCCTGGTAGAAAGCTTTGACGGTGATCTTGCCTTCAGGGGGCTTGCCCAAGCGGCGCCGCTCCTCAGGGGGCTCGATCCCGTGCACCAGGGCATTGTTCACCAGGTGGGTCATCGGGTCGGAAAGCTCTTCCAGGATGGCCTTGTCGATGAGGGTGTCGCGGCCTTCCACCACCAGGCTGGCCTGTTTGCCCGTTTTGATGGAGAGGTCACGGACGGCGCGGGGCAGCCGGTCGGCAATTTGCGAGAAGGGCACCATGCGCGCCCGGTTCAGGCCTTCTTGCAGTTGGGTGGTGACCTGGCGGAATTGGCGGGTGATCTGCTCTGCCTCGTCCACCGCAAACTCGATGTCGGAAGAAGACTCGCGCACCCGCACGATGAGCTCAATGATCTCCTGGGCCAGCGTGTGGAAGGCCGTAAACTGATCCATCTCCAACTTGTCGAACTCTTGGCCTATGGAATGACCCACCCGTCCCCGAGGGGATTCCTCGCCGTTCCGACCAAACCCCACCGTTGCCGCGCTGCTGCGGCTGGAGAACAGCGCCGCTTCCAGCAACGAGCGGTCGTACTGATCCCGCATGCGCTGGCCCAGCTCCCCTAGCTGTTGCACCCGGCCCAATAGGCCATCCAGAAACTGGCGCAGGCGAGTTTGGTTTTGCTCCATGCTGTTGCGGATGACCACCAGCTCTCCCACCAAGTTGTTGATGGAGTCGAGGTGGCGCACCTCCACCCGCATTACAGGATTGCTGAGGGCAGATCGCCGTGTGGTCGGTGCTGTTGGGGTAGCCGGTGCCGTGGGGGCGGCTGTTGCTGGGGCGGCGACAGCGGGCGGAGAAGGCGCCGGCGCTGCTGCAGAGACTTGGGGGGCGACCTCGAGATCGCCTAGGAGGGATTCCAGTTGGGCTGCGAAATCGTCGGCGACCTCGCCGCTCACGGCTGTAGGGGATCCCACAATGGGAGCGATGACCTCCTCTAGCTCAGGGGGCACCGCTGGTTCGGCGGCATCGAAAAGGGCGGCCAAATCGTCCAAACTTGGGGCAGGAGAGGCTTCCGGCGCTTCTTCCTCCAAAGGCTGTGTCTCATCTGGGGAAACAGTCGCGCTCTGGGCAGCCAAGAGCTCATCCTCCGCGAACAGGCTTTCCAGTTGGCTGGCCAGATCGTCCTCTGCTGGCTGGGAAGCTCCGCCTTGCTCTGCTGCAGCTACAAGTGGTTCTGGCTCAGGCAGAGTCACTCCCTCCAGACTGCTCCCTTGCAAAGCCTCTGCCTCGCCCAGGAAAGTGGCCAGATCTGAGGGGATCGCTTCCTGGGCGGCCTCCCCTTCTGCAAAGAACCGGCTCAACTCATCCAAATCCACCTCGCCATCCATGGCCGAGAGGGATCCGCTGGTTTCTAAGCTCAGTGCTTCGGTAGCGGGCTCCTCGGCAAATAGAGCCTCGAGGCGGTCGAAGGCCTCCGCGGGCTGGCCCTCAGGATAGAGAGCTTCTTCCTGAACCGGGAAGAGGTTCTCCAAAAGAGCCCAGTCCTGGGCCTGTGCCGCATCCCCCGTGCCCGGGGCATCCTCCAGCGTCTCCCCGGCGAAGAGATCGGCTAGGCTCAGCTCGGCCCCCAAGTCCGGGGTTTCCGCCGCCGTCGACTCGTCGGAAGGGGCCAAGAAGCTCTCCGCCGCAGCGGCAGGTTCGCCGGGCGAAGATTCTTCGGCGAAAAGGTCTTCCAGTTGCTCGACTGCGGCAGAGTCGGCAAGGTCAGAAGAGGGTTGAGAAGCCACCTCGAAAGAGGGGGAAGGTTCGCCTGCTTCTTCTGGGCTCCACCAGGCCTGATCCGCCGCCGAGACAAGGCTCTCCAGGCCGCCTTCAGCCGCAGAGTCCAAAGATGTCAGGGATCCCGTCTCATCGGGGACAGAAAAGTCCCCCGGCCAGATGTCGGCGGGGAACTCAGCCCACAAGTCTGCGGCCGCCTCCCCATCCCCAGGCTGGAGGGACGGAGACGGCTCCTCTGCCCAAAGATCCGCTTCCGGCCCGCTGTCGGGAGCAGCCCCAAAGTCAGGCAACTGAGACAGCTCCTGCAGAGGAGAGCTCTCTACTGCCAGCTCCTCGAGCTCGAACAAGGCTTCCACTCCGACACTTGCAGCTTCGTCTGCAGCCGAGGCTTCCTCGGGGCTTTCCGCAGCGACTTGGGCCGCCCGCTCCTGGGCGGGGACATCCCAGATGGCCTGGCTGGTTTCCTCGGCTCCTGTCAGCTCGGCAGGCTCGACAGGTGACAGCTCTGCCGCCGCTTCGCCCATTACTTCGGCAAACAGCTCCGCCAAATCCGTTTCCGCTCCCCCCTCTTCTGGGCTCAGCTCCTCAAGCGCCTGCGAAAAAGGCTCGGGGGAAGGAGGGATCAGCTCCGGCGGCGGCTCTTCAATATCGGATAGCTGCTCTGCGTTGGCAAACAGCTCGTCAAAGGCGGCGGAGGCTTCTGCTTCCAGGCTCAAAGGAGGGGCGTCGAAATCGCCTGAGCCAAAGCTCAGCCTATCCTGGAGCCAGCCGCGGGCTGCTGCGGCTTCTTCCGGCGCGGCGACGCCCTCTTGGGCAAGGTCGGCGGCTGCTTGCCAGTCTTCCTCTGGCAAAGCCTCGGTGGACATCTCCGGCCAGCTCAGCCCTGAGCCCTCCTCGCCCGCCAGAACGCTGTCCATCTCCAAAGTGGACGGCGGCTGTTCGGCCAGCAGATCCCAGGCCGCCTCCTCCGCTTGCAGGGTTGCTTCGACGGGGATCGCCTCTCCTGGTTCAGGTTCTTCTTGGCTCCCATCAGGGGCAGAGGATTCTTCTGCCGGGATCCCAGCAGCGGCCCAGTCCGCTGGGGCAGGCGTGCTCTCGGGTTCGAGGAAGAGCGGCTCTGGCTCCTCAAGGGCCGGCAGCACAGGGCGGAAGGCCAACAACTCAGCGGAGGGCTGGATGGTCTGCGCTGCTCCGCTGGCCAGAGCTTGGTGAGCCTGTTTCAAATCTCTCAGAACCGGCAGAGCCAGTTGCCGCAAATCCTGGGCAGGATCTGCCAGGATCTCGCCAATCAGGCGGGCTAGGGCCGTCCAGCCGCCCAGATCCACACCTTCGGCCTGTCCCACCTGCTGGAGCGATTGGGCCAAGCTTTGCAGGGCAGGCCGCGTTGCCGGGTCGTCAGGACGCTTGAACAGCTCCAGCATCTGGCGCAACAGGGCCGGGATCTGCTGGTGAACCACCACCTCCAAAGGATCCGGCGGCGGAGCGGGAGCCGCCGGGCGAGCCAATTGCTGCAATTCCGCCGAGGCCGTCACCTCTTCGGCCCTGCCCGCCAAGATAAGCTGCTGCCCCTGCTTCAAGTCTCGCAGGGCGACCAACGCCAACGTTCGCAGATCGGCGTCGGGGTTGCCCAGGGCTTGCTCGAAGGTTTCTGTGAGCTGCTGCCAGCCCGCCAGATGATGGGCTTGCCCGATCTGCTTGAGAACGGCATTTGCCTCCCGCAACTGCTCGCGAATGCCCGGCTGATCCCCTCGCTTGAACAGCTCCAACATCTGCCGCAATTGCTGCGGCACCACTTCCGCCATCTCTTGTTGTAGGGTGCGGGCCGCCGGCGGCGGGGGGGCAGCCGGAGCAGAGCTAGCGACAGGGCCAGCGCCGAGAAGGCTCTGAATGTAGTTTTCAGTCTCCTGAAAAACCGGCTCCAGTTCCGCCAGCGTCGCGTTGCTGAACTCCTGGGTGAGACCGCGAGGGCTCTGCAGCTCGTCCAACAACGCCGCCAACCCATCAAAAACTCGCAGCAGCAGCGTCTCCAAGTGCTGATCCACCGGCACTTCGCCCGGGCGAGAGCGAAACACGTTGAAGAAATCCTCTAGGCGGTGGGCAGTCCGCTGAATGCTGGCGAGGGCCAGCATGGCCGCTCCGCCTTTGATGGAGTGGGCAGCTCGGAACAACTCGTTGATCAGCTCAGGATCGCTCACGCTGTCCCGCAGGCTGAGGAGCCCTTGCTCGATCGTTGCCAAGTGGTCGCGGGCTTCTTCGATAAAATAACCGAGGATCCGCTTTTGTGCTTCTTCATTCATGGCAGGAGGTTCCTCCTACAGCCCACAGGTACTCATATCAGTAGTAGCAGATCGGACAGGGGAAGCTCTCCCATGCCCGGATTCTGTCTTGGGACAGAGGGATCCCGATGTCCCTGAAGTGCGGCAACTTCCCATCGGGATCCTTGCTTGTCCCTAGGATGCCCGCCAACCGAGCAGATTTGCTCATTCATCCCCCACCCGGAAGCGACCGACAGAAGCTTGCAGCTCGCGAGCGATGCTCACCAACTGTTGCAGCGAGCTGGCTACCTTCTGCGCCTCTTCGGACGTCTCGTTGGCAGTCAGCTCCACTGATTGCATTACCTGGGCCACGGCGCGAGAGGTTTCTGTTTGCTGCACGGTAGCCTGAGAAATAGCCCGCACCAGCCCATCGATCCGCCGGCTGACCTCGATGATCTCGTCTAGGCTGCTTTTGGCCTGCTCAGCCCGCCGCGTCCCCTGGATCACCACCTGCGTGCCCTCCTCCATGGCCGTCATCACGTTGCTGGTCTCCGACTGGATCTGCAGCACAATCTGCTCGATCTCCTTCGAGGCTTTGGCGGCCCGGTCGGCCAGTTGTCGCACCTCGTCGGCCACGATGGCAAAGCCCCGTCCCGCCTCGCCCGCCCGGGCGGCCTCAATACTGGCGTTGAGGGCGAGCAGGTTGGTGCGCGAAGCAATTTGAGAAATCAAGGCCACGATCTTGGAGATTTCTTGGGAGGATTCTGCCAAGCGTTTCACCTTGCGGGTCGTCTCTGCTGCCATTTCCCGAATTTCCAGGATGCTGGCCACCGTGCGATCCACTGCTTCTCCGCCGCGGGCGGCTGCTTCCGTGGCTTGAGCAGTTACGTTGGCCGCCTCGCGGGCGTTGCTGGCTACCTCTTGAATTGATTCCGTCATCTCCTGAATGGAGTTGAGGGAGTTGGAAATCTCCTCCGCCTGGCGCAAGGCATCGGCAGAGAGGCTGCGGGCAAAGTTCTCGCTCTGCAAAGCCGCATCGTTGACGGCAGCGGCGGCCCGCTTCACTTGGACAACGATGTCCCGCAAGCTGCGAATGGTCAGGTTGAAAGAGTCGGCGACGGCGCCGAGCACATCGGCAGTGACCTCCGCCCGCACCGTTAAGTCCCCGCGGGCTGCCCCCTCGACGTCGTCCAGCAGGCGAATGACCTGGCGTTGTAAGTCCTCCTTGGCCTGTCCCTGCTCGGCAGCTCGCTGGCTCAGATCGGCAAAATGGGCCTCCAGGGCGGCAGCCATTTGGTTAAAGCTGTTGGCCAAGCGGCCCAACTCGTCATCCCCTCTCGCCTCTGCTCTGACGGAGTAATTCCCCTGGGCCAAGGCGGCAAAGTGGCTGGCCAGCTCTTGAGCGGTGGAGCGAATGTGTTTGGCACTGCTGGCCCCCAGCACAACTCCGGCTCCCGTGCCGATCACTCCACCCCCGATGACCCCGGCAAGCAAGCGAGCTCCCCCATTGGCGGGGATCCCCAGGCCAATGGCCAACCCGGCAGCCAAACTCACGGCTCCTTGGATCAGCGCTGTGGCCAACTGCCGATCGGCAAGCGGGCGGTTGGCGATCCCAGCGAACATCCCCGCTCCCTGGCCCCCTGGGAGGGGCATCGAGATTGTAGGCGAGCTGCGAGCCGTTCCGCCCGCCTCCTGCGTCTCCCCCTCATCGGGAGAGAAGACCGGCACCTCGCTGCCCTCCATGCCGGCCAGTTCGCGATCCAGACTGTCCAGCTCGTTGAGCTCGAAAAGAGCAGGGCCAGGACCGGCCGTGTCTTCTTCGGGGGCAGGGATCGGCTCGCTCATGGGGGTGGCCAATTCCGTCGGCAGGCCCTCATCCAGGGATCCCACCTCCTCTTCCCCAAAAGTGGGTAGGGAGAAGCCCATCTCCTCGGGAAAAGCCGCGTCGCCAGCCAACTGCGTAATAGAATCACTGTCTAGATCCTGCAGGTGCTGCCGGTCGAACTCGCTAAGGAAGGCAAAATCGTCATCGACCACTGGGTCTGTTTGAGGCTGCTCCCTGCCCGCTCGCAAAGCGGTCTCTCCCGGAACCGCTGGCGGCGTTACCTGAGGGTTGGCGGGCAGCGGGTGAGAGGAGGCAAACGGATCCGCAGGCTCCATTTCTAGCCTTGTCTCAAAAGGATCCGCAAAGCTTTCTTCCTCGCCAAAAGTCATCTCATCGGCGGCAAAGCTGTCGCTTCGCATCGAGAAGAGATCCTGAGCAAAGGGGTCGGCCTCCTGTTCCCTCATCGCCTCAAACTCAAACTGGGGAAAGGGATCCGCCTCCTCCGGTTGAGGTGGGAACTCCCCTTGAGGTTGGAGCTTGTCTTCCTGCGCCGGAGAGGGAACATCCGCCAGCTCCGGCGCCATCTGGAGCAGCTCCTCCAGGCCCCTGCGGGCCGACTCCAGCTCCTCAGGATCGCTGGCCGTCTTGAGGATGGTATCGTAGGTATGGCGGGCTTCCAGCAACTGCCCCGCTTGCTTCTGGGCCGAGGCCAGCAGCAACTTGACAGCAGTATCCTGCGGCTGAGCAGCGGCTACCTGGTTGAACAACCGCACTGCCTCGACGTAGTCTCCCTGCCAAAAGGCGACCATTGCCTCGGTAAAGTCTCTCTGATTGTTTGCGCTCGAAACCATGGATCCTCCCTTCCCTGCTTGGCTACCTCTGTTGCTACTTCAACCCAAATGCCCAGAACTCCCCCAACACCAACCCGCCTAAACCCTTTAGATTGTTAAGCTACAGATAGGTTACCTCTCCCAACTGGCTGCTTTGCTCCCAAAAAGAATGGGCTCTTGCCCTCTTTCCACAGACCATTGGGGCAGCACGGCCACACTCGCCGGGTGGCCGGGCGCCAATCTCTAGGGAACAAGATCGGCTCCATTCTTTCCATTGTGAATGGCTTTGGAATTTCCGCATTTCTGCCGAACTTGCGGCTAGCCATTCCTCAACCCCAACGGTCGGATCTCAGGATGGCTGACTGATCCAGCAGCGGCAAGCGGGCTCCCGTCGCGGGCACCACCCATTCCCCTCGCAAGAAGGGAGCTATCGACTCAGGAGCCACGAGAACAGGCCGCACCGCTTCCGTCTTCAGCCACTCCATGCCCACAATTAAATCCACAGCCAGGCCCATCAGCAAATCCGGTTGATCCATCACGGCCACCACAGGGAGCTCGGCGCGGTCGAGGTTGAGGGGCGGGCTGATCCCCAAAAACTGCCCCAGATCCGCAACCCAGATAATTTCGCCCCGCAAGTTCAGAGTGCCCAGCAGAACTGGCGCGACATTCGGCATGGGGGTAATTTTCTCAGGGCCGATGCTCATCACCTCTACAACCGATACTGCCGGCAGGGCAAATTCTTCTCCGGTGGCGACCTTGAATTTCAGGAATAGCTCACCTTCGGGAGCCTCCATTTCCTGCAATTCTTGGGTCTCATCCCCCATCAACAGATCCAGATCCCCTAGCATGACGCTCCCCCGTATCGATGGTCTTGTGGAGGGGTGGCCGCCGCTCCCTTGTCCAGGGCATGGAACCCCTTTGGGCTCTGCCAGCAGGCATAGAGGCGGGATGGGCGGTTCCTAGCCTCTCAGCAATTGCTTAATCGTACCCACCAGTTCCTGCGGCTGGAAAGGCTTGGCAATATAGGCATCTGCTCCCTGGCGGAGCCCCCAGTAGCGGTCGAACTCTTCGCCTTTGGAAGAACACATGACAATCGGGGTTTTTTGGGTGAGCGGATCGGCCTTGAGGAGACGGCACACTTCGTAGCCATTCATCCGCGGCATGACGATGTCCAGCACGATCAGGTCGGGCTTGTTTTGCTTCACCGCCTCTACGGCTTCCACGCCATCTTCCACCGTCATCACCTCGAAGCCGTTTTCCTGCAGCAACTTGCCGATCATCTCCCGCTGGGATTGGCTGTCTTCCACCACCAGAATGCGACTCATTTTTGGCTGGTCTCCTTGATCTCCCGCAACTGCTGTTTGATAGTAGCCAATAGCTCTTGAGGCTTGAAAGGTTTGGTTACATAGGCATCGGCTTGATTGCGCTTGGCCCACTCGATATCAAAGACTTGATCTTTGGTGGAACACACGACGATGCGGATGTGCTTGGTGCTTTCATCTTTCTTCACTTCCCGGCACACTTCGTAGCCGTTCATGCCAGGCATGACGATGTCCAGCACCACCACGTCAGGCTTCTGCTGACGAATGATGTCCATCGCCTCCACACCGTCCATGGCTGTGGAGACTTCCAACCCGCTCTCGGAGAGCAGGCTGGAAATGGCCTCCAGATAGGTACGGTTATCATCCACCACCAGTACTTTGCTCATGGTCATCTCGCCCCTGCTGTGTTTCGCGTGTCCGGTCAACGCTGGCGGCTACCTGAAGTGGGATCCTGTCTTTCAGCGCTTTTGGCTGCATCTGGCCTTGCAGCCCCAGGCTGGTTGGGCTACCTCCTATTGTTTGGTGAAGTTCCTCTTCTGTCCAGTATTCTGCAGTACTCTGCTTGCTTGGCTCGAATCTCGACATTTTTTAGGGATTTCGGCTGGCCCCCCGCTTATTCGCCACCGCCCCGCTTGGGAGGTGGGCCCACATAAGATTCGACGACGGTCAACAATTCCCTCTCAGAAAAGGGCTTGCTCAGAAACTCGTTGGCCCCGGCCATGCGGGCCTTGAGCCGGTCGGTGAAGCCGTCCTTGCCGGTGAGCATGATCATGGGGGTTTCGCGGAACTGGCTGGATTTGCGCAACATGGCGCACAGCTCGTACCCATCCAACTTGGGCATGGCCACATCGCAGAGGATCATGTCGGGGTTGAGGAGAAACACCTGTCCCAGGGCTTTGAGGGGGTTGCCGATGGTGGTGACCTGGTAGCCCTCGTTTTGCAAGATGAACTCCACGGTTTTTTGGATGGCCATGGAGTCGTCGATGCAGAGGATGTGGGCGGGCTTGTCGCTGGGTTTGAGGGGACGAGTGCGCTGGGGCTCGATGATCAGGACGGGATCGGAGAGGTGGATCGCCCCTTGACGAACATAGGGATAGATGGCTTTGGCTACCACCAGGGTGTCTCGGCCCAGGTAGCGACCCATTTGGCGAATGCTGGTTTTGCCGTCCGACCACTCGCTCAGCGCCTTGAAGACGGGGGCGGGCAGGGTTTGCTGGAGGGGCAGGGGGTTGACGATGGTGGGGGCTTGGTTGGGGTCTTGGATGTAGGGGTGCAGCTTTTTCCACTCCTGCACCTGGGTGACCATCTCGGCGAGCAGAGGGGTGACAGGAAAGGTGGTCAGTTGGGGGGCCAAGGGGGATCCAGCCTCGAAAATGAAGGAGCCCTGGTGGAGGCTGAGCAGGTCGAAGAGGACTTCCCGCACCATGCCCAGCAGGATTTGCTTGCCTTGGCTGGGGTTGAGCTTGTGGTTTTCCAGCAAAGACCAGAGGCGGTTGTATTCGGGGGCATTGACCGCAGCTTTGGGAGGGATCTGAACTTCGTCTAGGGCGGCTTCCAGCTTGAAGCGGCGCAGGTAGTCTTTGAGGCGGGCGATGTGGCCTTCGGTTTCAGAGGCGTAGATGATTCGCCCGTTCAAGAAAAAGACAAACCAGTAGATGGAGGGTCTGGCCTCTACGAAAAGCTCACCGGTGCGCTGGCCCAACTCGATCAATTGAAGGATGCTTCGGATATCGATCTCTTGTAATCTTCCCTGCATGGGATCCCTGCCTGCAGTCAGCAAGATATGACCATTATGACGCTAGCCTTCTTGCTGCCATCCCACAAGGGGAGCTTTTTGGGGAAATAACCCACTTTGAATCCTGAAGATTTCTGGGTTCCTCGGGCTTTTAGGTTGGAACTGGCCAGAAGCGGATCCAGGGATCCCTTTTCAGCGACCAAAGGACTAACTTCTGGTTTGAAGGCAAGCCGATGGATCTGCACAGGCGGCTTTCCTTGGAGCAGAATAGGTGAAGAACCTCCCCTGAAACTCAATTGTTGCAAAAGCAATGCTGCCGATTTTCACCACTTGGGTGCTGGGCCCGCTGCTGGCGCTCTACACCGTTCTGTTTGTGCTGCGCATCTTCTTATCCTGGTATCCGCAACTGGATACCTCTCGGCTGCCCTATTCGCCAGTGGTCGGCCTGACGGAGTTTTTGCTGCGCCCGACACGCCGCCTGATCCCGCCCCTGGGGGGGGTGGACATGGCGCCTGTAGTGTGGGTGGGCCTGGTTACCCTGTTGCGGGAGGTGTTGCTGGGACAGCAGGGATTGTTGACCATGGCCCTGCACTAAAGTGCTTTCCCAGGAGGATTAGCGGCCCTGCAAGATAGGGATCTGCAGGGGGGGGGTTGGCGAAGGCCGGGCAGGAGAGTCCGCCTGGGTTTTCTCCTGCATCTGCTGCAGTTGCCGGATCAGTTCGGGCACCACCTGGTAGAGATCCCCCACGATGCCGTAGTGGGCAAATTTGAAGATGGGGGCAGAGCTGTCTTTGTTGATGGCGATGATGGTCTGGGACTTGTCCATGCCGACGCGGTGTTGGATGGCCCCGGAGATACCACAGGCGATGTAGAGCTGGGGGCGGACGGTCTTGCCAGTTTGCCCCACCTGGTGGGCATAGGGGATCCAGCCGGCATCCACAGCCTTGCGGGAGGAGCCGACGGCGCTGTTGGGGAAACAGGCGGCCAGCTCGCGCATCAGCTCAAAGCCGTCTGCCGATCCCAGCCCGTAGCCGCCAGCAACGATCACTTTGGCCCGCGTCAGATCGACGGCCTGGGAGAGGTTGCGCACCGTTTCCACAATTTGCAGCTTGAGATCCTCCGGCTCCAAGTTAACCGGCACCGGGATCACTTCTCCTTGGCGGGATCCGTCCCAGGGAAGCGGCTGCATCACCCCGGGGCGCACGGTGGCCATCTGCGGGTTTTTCCAGGGGCCGAGGATGCGGGCCTTGAGGGACTCGCCAAAGCTGGGCCGAATGGCGTACAGGCAGTCGGGGAAGAAGCCAGACTTGCCGGGATCTTTGCTGTTGCTGTACTCGAAGGGGCCGATGTCGAGCTCGGTGCAGTCGGCGGTCAGGCCGGTTTCCAGGTGGGCGGCCAGACGGGGGGCCAAGTCCCGACCGGTGGTGGTGGATCCCAGCAGGATGGTGTGGGGCGGCTGGGGCCAGCTTTTGATCAAGTCCAGGATAACGCGGCGGTAGGGCAGGGTGCGGTATTCGGCCAGCTCGGGGTGGTCGGCAACGAAGACCTGATCCGCCCCATGGCCGATCAGGATTGGGGGCAGGTGAGCGATGTTGTGCCCGAGGACAAGGGCGCTCAGGGTGGCTTCCAGCTTATCGGCCAGCCGTCGCCCCGCTCCCAACAGCTCCAGGCCGATGGGCTGCAACTCACCCTTGATCTGCTCGGCGAAGATCAACACCCGCTTGTGCTCCATAGAGCTTACGACTCCTCATCAAAGTAGAAAGGCTGGGAAGTTTGGTCAATTCCTATACAGATTTCCGCAACTTAGCGATAACTCACCTTTGGGCAGGCTGCAACTGAGAAGTTAAGGAATGGGTTTAGAGGGTGGAGTTAGCGGAAGGGGAAAGAGGGTAAAGCCTCTGGGGTAGCCAGGTAGAGGCTCAAGTCAAGTGCCTGAGCCAATTCCTTCACCAGTTGCGGCACGGGCTGCCCTTGAAAGATCTGACAGTTGCCGCCGATTTCCCCTACTTTTTCGGTGGCGGCCACGATGGTCGGGGATCCCTGGAGGCCGCAGCGCTTTGGATCGGCCCCCACATCGTCCAGGTTGAGGATCTGGATGGCCTCGGCCCGCGCCGCCTCATCCCGCATCAGCCGCTGCACCCGCTGCACACCGCGCAGGGTAGGATAGGCCAGACGCCGCGCCGAATTGGCTACCGTGACCAAGGCCGGCAGAGGCACCATCACGATTTGGGATCCCCCTTCGATGGCCCGCCGCGCCACCAGCATCCCATCGCGGATCTCGAAGGCCTCGCAATAGGTAACCTGAGGGATCCCCAGCCGCTCGGCCAACTGGGGCCCCACCTGGGCCGTGTCGCCGTCAGTGGTCTGGAGCCCGCAGAAGATGACATCGGGCTGGCCGGCGTAGCGAACCGTGTGGGCCAGGGTATAGGCGGTGGCCAAGGTATCCGAAGCGGCCAGGCGGCGGTCGGTCATCAAAATGCCCCGATCCACGCCGTGGGCAATGGCCTCGTAGAGCACCTCGATGGCCGGGGGCGGCCCCATGGTAATTGCCGTCACCCTCGCCCCGTGTTGCCGTTTGGTTTGCAGGGCCGCTTCCAGCGCATAGCGATCGAAAGGGTTGAGCATCCGCTTGGCCTTGGCCCGGTCGATCGTGCCATCGCTGTTGATGCCGGCTTTGGCATTTGGATCGGGAACTTGCTTGATCAAAACAAAGGTTTCCAAGCGGCAACTCCCCAGCAATTTTCTCCACGTTAGAAGGGATCCCCAACCTGCGCAGGCTTATTTAGCTTTTCTTTGGGATCGATAGCAGCTTTGGGCTTGAGCGTAGCCATGGCCGCAGAACCTGCCGGTTTCAAGGTTTCTCTCTAACAAGGTTTCTCTCTAAGAACTGAAGAACAATTTACTATGGTTAATGAGGCGCAATGATCTCTGCTTTTCAGTAACTTTGTTAGACATCTAACTTGATACTAACTTGGCGCTACAGCAGGAGTGGCTCTGGTAGAGGGGCCTAGCCCAGGCGGAAGTATGTCAAAATCGAAAAACGCCTCTTCTCTGGGTTGAATTTTCCGGCAAGGTCTCTGCCATGGCCACCCAACCCCTCTCCACCTCGCTAGTTCGCTTTCTCACCGCCGCTGTATCCGAGAGCATTCGACGGGCCTCCGAGGCAGGGCAACTGGGATCGCTGACGCTGGAGCAGGCGGCAGGAGTTGCTCCCACGATCCAAATTCCCAGCGATCCCCGCTACGGCGACTACGCCTGTCCCACTCCTCTGGGCATGGCCAAGCTCTGCCGCATGGCGCCGGCCCAGATCGCCCAGACTCTGCAAAAACACCTGGATCTGCCGGGCATTGCAACTGAGGTAGCAGGGGGGGGGTACCTCAATTTCCGGCTGGGGGATTCCTTTTTGGCCGAGCGGTTACAAGAGCTGTTGCGGTTGGGGGAAGATTTCGGCAAAACTGCTGCCCCCCATCCCGAGCGCATCCTGCTGGAGTATGTTTCCGCCAACCCGACGGGGCCCCTGCACGTGGGGCACGGGCGCTGGGCTGCTGTCGGCTCCACGCTGGCCAACCTGCTGCGCTGGACGGGGCACCAGGTGGAGCGGGAGTTCTACATCAACGATGCCGGCAACCAGATGCGGCTCTTGGGCCAGTCGCTAGAAGTGCGGGTGCGGCAACTGCAGGGCGAAGAGGTGGCTCTGCCGGAAGACGCCTATCACGGCAGCTACTTGGTCGATATCGCCCGGCGGCTGCTGGATCAAGTTAAGGCCGGGATCCGCCCTCTGCCCACCACCCCGGAAGAGTACACCGATTTTGCCTACGCCGAGATGCTGGCTTGGCAAAAGCAGACTTTGCAACAGTTGCGCACCGAGTTTGACCACTGGTTTAGCGAGCGCCGCCTGCACGCCCCGGATCCCCAGACGGGCCTGAGCGCCATCCAACAGGCTTTGCAGGAGCTGCAGGAGCGCGGCTTCCTCTACAGGGCCAAGGCGCCGCGGGGTGAGGATCCCAAGCCGGGAGCGGAAGAGGCCGTCTATTTCAAAACCCAAGAGTTTGGCGACGACAAGGATCGGGTGGTGCAGAAGGCGGATGGCTCCTTTACCTACCTGGCCGCCGACATTGCCTACCACCGCGACAAAGTGCGGCGGGGCTATCAACGGCTCATCAACATCCTCGGCTCGGATCACCACGGCTATATCGGTCGCTTGCATGCGGCGGTGGGCGCCTTCAGCCCGGATGTCAAGCTGGAGATCCTGATTGGACAATTTGTCAAATTGTTCAAAACCGACCCGGAAACCGGCGAGAAAACCGAAGTGCGCATGTCCAAGCGCACCGGCAATTTTGTCTCCTTAAACGATCTCATCGACGATCCCGAAATTGGCGTTGGGGTGGATGCGGCCCGCTGGTTTTTGCTCAGCAGCAGCATGGACAGCCCCATCAACTTCGATTTGGATTTGGCCGTCAAGCAAACTTTCGACAACCCGGTGGTCTATGTCCACTACAGCCATGCCCGCTGCTGTACCCTGCTGCGGCGGCTTCAGGAAGAAGAAAAAGTGGAGCTAACTAACAAAGTTACCTTGACAGAGCAACAAAAACTGCCCTACCAAGAACCCGAAGAGCGGGCCCTGTTGCTGCGCCTGTTGGCCCTGCCCGATGAGCTGATCGCCGCTGCCGAAGAGCGCGCCCCCCACAAGATCATCCGCTATGCCGAGGCGATTGCCGCCGATTTCAACAAGTTTTATGACAACTGCCGCATTTTGCCCCTTTTGAAAGAGGATCCCCTCTTGGCTCAAGCCCGCATTCAATTGGTGCAGGCCACGCGACAGGTTTTGTTTAACGTGCTTACCGGCATTCTCGGCCTGAGCGCGCCGGAGTCGATGTAGATTTTAAGTAACACCGATCCCCATCTCAATACGAGAGGGAACTTGGGGATCAACTGCCTAAGTTTCGACTCTGTGGGCGCGCAAGAGCACGTTGGTTCCTAGCCTCTCTTGAGCCATCCAAAAAGCGCAAATCCACCACGAAACCTCGTCTTGGCGATAGATGCCACCGGTGAAAAGGTAAGGTTGCAAAATATCGGCCATCTGGGCTAAAGCTGGCACCTCAGCACATGATTGGCCCACACTTCGGGATCCAGAGCCTCATAAACGTAATCGGAAGGGAAATATAGATGGCTTGCTTCCAGGCTAGGTTGGCTGGTCAGCAATAACTGAGCAGGATCCGAAGACTCACATCCCAAGCGATCCCCGATTTGAAACGTGAGTTGAAACAAGCGGTTAATCAGCTCGAATTGTTCGGCGCTCATAGATTGAGATGGGCATCAGAGTTGACAAGTGCGACGGCTGCGTTCCAGCTCCGGCTCGATCCAAGAGAGGGCAAAGTGACTCACACAGGGCAACTGCGGGAAGCGGCGGGCCAGCTCTGCCATTTGGGCTTCCAGGCTGGGGCGTTTTCGCTGCGCTTGTCCCCACAGGCCGGCAATGGCCGGGCAGACAAAGGTTTGGGGAGAGGCCACGGCCAAGACCTGCTCCACCTGCTGCGCCACACAGGAGCCATCCTCGCACTTGGCATAGGCCATTGGGTGCCACTCCATGCCGGGATCGAAGCGATCCCAGGGCTGGAGACGAGCGTCAAACCCTTCTCCCACCGCCTGATTGCCATAGGGGAAAAAGACGGCTCCGCTCGGGATCCCAAGGCTTTGGGCCGGTTGGGCAGCTTGCCGTAGGTAATCGAGGATCCCGTAGCGGGCAAACTCGACGCTGAGCTGCCAGAGCTGCTGCTGCCAGCGCTCCTGTCGGAAAGCGGCGCTGGGTGTCGGAGAGGGGGTGGGATTCGCCGACGGCTGGGAATCCTCGTTTGCAAGGCTTGAATGTAGATCTTCGTTCCCGCCTGCTCTGCCTTGGGCCATCCCGTCCCATAGCTCTGGAGAAAGCGGCCGCTCCCCGCTTGCGCTGGGCCTGGGATCCCCTGGCTGACGCCACTTGGGCTCTTCGCCATAGGTGGCGTCCAGGTGGAGCACATCCGCCACTGTCACGTAGCCCTGGCTGAGGTAACGCTCCAGCAAGGCTCGGCCTGCCGCGTTTTCTGCCAAATCCAGGTAGGCTTGCCGGGCCGCCTCCCCATGGATCCAGAGATCCCGGACGGTGGCTGCCAGGCTGGATCCCCCAGAGCCGCGGGGATAGCGAATGTAGTCGAAGAGGATCCCATCCGGCTGCCGCTGCAGGATGCGGCGGATCAGCTCGGCAAAATCCCGGCGCGCCACGGGATGGAAGGGATCCACAAACACCTCATCCGGGCTGCCCAAATCTTCCAGAAGGGCCGTTGCCGGATCCAAGACGGTGGTGAGGCCACGGCCGTTGCGGGCCAAGACTGCCTGACGATCCGGTCGCTGTCCGTAGCTGTAGCCAAAATTGAGGGAAAACACCCAGGCATAAGCCGAAAGCCCTCGCCGTCGCGCCGCCTTGAGGGCCAAATCCAACAAATCGGCGTTGGGCTGTAGGCTGGGCCAGATCCCGCCCCCACCATCTGGCAAAATGGAGCGGCCATCGTAAAACGTCTCGATAAAGACGCGGTTGTAGCCCAGGTTCACCACCTGGTCAAACACCTGATCCAACACGCCCGGATTGGCATCGCAGGGATGCAAGCGCACCCAAATGGCTTGGATTTGCGGCCAACGGCGGCTACGGCAGGCGATCAAGGCAGCGCGATGTTCTGCCAAAACTTGGTTGTATTCAGCTCGGGCGGCATCTGACTGGGCGGCCCGCTGGCGCAGTTGGGCCTTGCGCGCCACTTCCTCAGGCGGCTGCCGGCAGAAGGCGTCGAGGGATCCCCTCTGTTCCCCCCTACCCTGCAACCCGGAATGGCCGGGCCAGAGGAATTGGGCCTGGGCGGCGATCCCGGATCCCAGGAGTATCAGCGCGCCGAGCACGCCCCCCAGCCAACGGATCCCGTATTTTTTCCACCGTTGCCTCAGCACTCCCGACACTCTCAACCTCTACTGAGAATGGCTTCAATCCTATCCTCTTTCTCCTCTAAAGATCGGCAAATCAAAAGCAATTGTTCCCGCTCGAACAAGCTCAATCAAGCTCATTTAACTTCGAGCCCGTTGTCCTGAAACTTCTCGCACGACTGTGGGCTTCTCAGCGCGGAGAATAACATTGCAGGAAGCTCGATCGTTTACCGATTTCAACAGAGTGAGGAGCCTATCTTTGTAGCAAAAAATACGGCTCTGTTTGAATTCAAGACTCAGCCAAGAGGACAACTAGGAGTTGGGATCCCCGATCTGGGCCAACTGCTGCCGGGCCGCCTGCCGCATCACCTCTACCGGCACGGGCTTGCCCCCCAGCCAGAGGGAGAGGGCTTTGGCCCCCTGGTGGATCAACATTTCCAGGCCGCCAATAGGGGTGTGGCCCAGCTCAGCAGCCATGCGCAGCAGCGGTGTGGGATCCGGCACATAGACCAAGTCATAGACAGTGGCGCCGGCGGGCAGAAGGCGCAGTTGCTCCCAGCTGAGGGGAGACAGCTCAGCAAGGGATCCCGGCTTATGCATGCCCACGGGGGTGGTGTTGACCAAAAGCCGCGTCTCAGCCAGGTGGCGATCCAGTTCTGCCCAGCTCAGCGTCTCCACCTGCGGCCAGGTCTGTTGCAAGGCACGTAACTTCTCAGGGGATCGCCCGGCCACCCGCACTGGCCCCAGCCCCAGCTCCAAACAGCCCTGGATGGCCGCCCGCGCCGCCCCGCCGGATCCCAGGATCAGGGTGGGGATCCCTTTCTCCAGGCCCAGCAAAGGCTGGACAAAGCCGTCGATATCGGTGTTGGTGCCGCCCCAGCCTCCCTCCGGCAGGGCGTAGACCGTGTTCACCGCTCCCACCGCTGCCGCCCGCGCTTCCACCTGGCTGAGCAAAGGCAGAATCGCCTGCTTGTGGGGAATGGTGACATTAAACCCCCGCACGCCGATGGCCGCCAGGCCGGCCACCGCCACCGCTAAGCGCTCTGCCGCCACCGGAAAGGGCACATAGCAGTAGTCTTCTCCCATGGCCGCCAGAGCGGCGTTGTGCATCGCCGGGGATAGGCTGTGGGCCACCGGATCCCCGATCAGGCCCAGCAACTGTGTGCTTCCCGAAATCCGCCTGTCCACTCCAATCCCAACTCCAAATTGTCTGCGAGTCTCGGCTATCGAGATTCCGACTCCACGCGATCTAGAGTTTGCCGGTAGCGCTGCCGCCAACTGGCCAGGGATTCCTCGGAAATGTGATCGATTAAGTTGCTGATCTCTCCCAGAATTTGGTAGGCGCGGTCAAAGCTTTGGCGGGTGCGCTCTTCTTGATCTGGTTGGCGCGCCTGCACCATGTACAGGCTCATCTTGATGGTTTGCAGCCGGTTTTTGCCCAGATCCTCCAGCATTTCGCGAATCTGACCGATGGCCTCCTGCCGCACTCGGCGCTGCCGCCGCCGCAACAGCCAGAACAGAATGCCGTGGATAACCCCCACCACGGTGGCGCTGACTGCCGTTGCCATTGCTACGGAAAGAGCGCTGCGGCTGGCCACCCAACCGCTGAGCAGGATTACGCCTATCCCCACCGCTGTCAGGATCAGCTCGATGTTGTCGAGAAACCACCTTCTTGCTGACTTCCAGGTAGCGGATCCTGCTCCTCGGCCCTGAATAGAATTGAACATCGCTGTTACACCTCTCCCCCACCCATTCTGCTCAAGCCAACCTGATGGCAAACTTTGGGGATCGGACTTACCGGCGCAGTCGCCATTTTCCGCGGCCCAGTTGACGCTTTAGACGACGCCGCGGTTTCCGCCGGCGGATCCACAAGGGCCTCTGAGAGCGGGATCCCGCTGCAGAGGTTTCAGATCCAAGCCTGCCAACCCTTTGGCTTAGCTCTTGGTTTTGTTGCCGCAACTCTTCGAGCTGCCGGAGGTGAGTTTCCAACTCCTGGCGCAGGTTGGCATTTTCTTGTTCCAGACGTTGCAGAGATTTCAGCAGCTCTGAAGACTCCGTCCCCCTGACACGGTCGGAAACGAGGATGGGATGGGGAGCAGTCACCACCGAGGTGTGGACATTTTTGCTGTCTCGCAGGGCTTGGGCAGCCCGTCGCAACAGGGCCACCCCCTTGGGATCGTCCTTATCTGTGAGCGTGGCCGCCCCAAATTGAAGCTGCACCGGCAGCGCTTGCCCATTCACCACAAAGGGATCCTGGATCAACCGCTGGCAGCAGCGCTCGGCAGCGATCTGGGCAGCGGCCAGAGTGCTCCCCGGCAGCACCACGATAAACTGGCCCTCGTCGTAGCAAAAGAGATCATCCCCCTCTCGCAAATTGTGGGCCAAGCGATCCGTAAACAGCTTGAGAAGAGCAGCCCGACCGCCGGCCTCCAGTCCTTGCCCCAGAGCAGCGAGGTTGGCCAAGCGCAGCACAAACAAACTGAGGGGATCCGATTGGGCACGGGCTTGGGCCACCCGCAACGGCAGGCGAGTAACCAGATCCTGCCGATTGCCCAAAGCAACCGAGCCAGAAGGAGATGAGACTTGTTTTTGTCCAGTCTGGAGCAGATATTGCTGGCGGCGGCTCTCCACAATGCGCAGCCCTGCCCGCACCCGCGTCAGCAGCTCCGCCGCCTGAAAAGGCTTAGAAAGAAACTCGTCGGCTCCGGCTTCTAAAGCCCGCTCCATGTTGTCGTTGCCCTCGCGGGCGGTCATGAGGATGTAGTACACCCAGGCATATTCGGGCGCTTGCCGCAACTGCCGGCACAGCTCTAGGCCGTCGAGAGCGGGCATGACCCAGTCGGCAATGATGAGATCTGGAGTTCGGCGGCGGATTTGTTCTAGGGCAGAAAGGCCATCCAGGGCATAGGAAATACTACAGCCCTGCTTGCCGAGAAAATTAGAGAGCATTTCCGCCACCATGTAGCTGTCATCCACGATCAGCACATGGGCCCGCAAGCTGCTGGCTTCGCCTTTGCTAGCGCCCAAGCTTGCCTGAGGGCCTTCAGACGTACCAGTGGCAGCAGCGCTCTCCAAATTGGGATCCACGGGCAAGCCAAAGCCAGATGAGAAGGAAATCCGGGAAAGCAAACTTTCCAATGGTTTTCCATCGCCATTCTAGACGTAGGGATTGGCAGCCACTACCTAACTTTGCCGGGTTATTTTTTTGAGATTTTTGAAGTTTCGTAGTCATTCCCAACCCGAGGAAGAGGCTTCTAGGCGTTCCTCCCTCTCCCAGGGGGAATCCTTCTCTGCCCCAGCGAGAGGGAAGGCAGGGTTCGACGCGACTTCATGGCCGCCACAGGAACCTAGAAACGAATCTCGAGCGTGACTTGGGCGCGCACCGTTTGCTGTCCCCCTTCCACTGGCGTGGTGGCTGCCTGGAGAGGGGCATCCTCCTCCGCTCCACCCATGCCTGGGGACGGGGGTTGGACATAGCTGTCGCTGTGAATCTGGATGCGTTCCACGGAACGGATGCTCAGGTTCAAGGCCCCCAGCACGTCACTGGCTTGGCGTCGAGCATCTTCCACAGCTTGGGTTAGGGCGCGGCTGCGTGCCTGCAACCGGGCGGCCTCATTGGCTCGGAAGCTGACCGACTCCACTTGGGTGGCTCCGGCAGCCACGGCTTCGTCCAGCACTTGTCCTGCTCGGGCTATGGGCACCTCAAATTGGAAGCTGTTTTGCCCCTGGATCCCTGTCAGGCGAGGCGGGCTCTCTCGGTAGTCGTATTGGGGATAGAGGGAAATGCCGGTGGTCTGCAGGGCGCTCACCTGCAGCTCCTTGAGGCGGTTCACCAGCCGCTCCGAGCGCTCGGCCACCTGTTGCTGTACCGATTGCGCCGTCTCCCCTTGGAGCACCACCCCCAGCCGGATTACCGCAATGGAGGTTTCCACCGCAACAGATCCCTGGCCGGTTACCGTCAAAGTTCGGGATCCTTCACCGGGACTGGCCATCGCTCCTCCATTGCTGCCAAGCCCATTCCACACCAATAAGACCAGCGCCAGTCCCAAAGCCAGCCAGGGCATTCCCTTCAAGAATCCCAACTGCTCTTTTTTCCAGCCCTTGCTCCCTTCCATGCTTCATCCCCAACTTACTCCCACCGCTCTTCCATCTGGCTGGACAAAAGCCCCAGCCACCAGTGCCCTAGCCTCACCCAGACGTTGC
Organism: Synechococcus sp. RC10B2; assembly: GCF_047502635.1. Lineage (NCBI taxonomy): Bacteria > Bacillati > Cyanobacteriota > Cyanophyceae > Synechococcales > Synechococcaceae > Synechococcus > Synechococcus sp. RC10B2. The sequence continues at coordinate 9,080 of NZ_JANSHO010000012.1, read as the reverse complement.
GTTGCTGCCCACCGCTGCAACAGCCCCTGGCCCTGTCTAATTCTAATTCCTAGGAACAGGGCAACGGCAACTGCTGCCCCCAGCAGGGCCAATGCCAGCTCAGACATAGGGATAGACAGCAAGGCTACTGGCCATCCTAATGAGAGTTGCTCCAAGGTTGGGATCCCTGGCTGCAAAAGTTAACCTTTGCCGCCTCAGCCACCCCCAAAAGAGCGATCTCCGCTCCTGCCCATAGGACGTATGATCGAGTCAGCGTGGTCAAAACTTGATTTATTGATTTGTTAAGGTCTTTTTGAGAATGGCCGAATCAAAGCTGCGACAACTGCTGCACGATCTGGATGTTGAGCTGCAAAAAACCTCCGGCTTGGATGAAAGGCAGCGGCAGCACATTGCCGCCATCCGCCAGGAGGTGGAAGCCGTGCTGGCAGAGCTGGGATCCCCAACCAAGGGCCAACAAAACCCAGGGCGCAAAGCTCGCATTGGGGAAGCGCTGGCACTGTTTGAAACCTCCCACCCCAACCTCACGCTGATCCTGGAGCAGGTGATTGACACATTGGCAGGAATGGGTTTGTAGTTCCCGCGGTGGGTATCCAAGGGTTTCAGAATGAACGGCCAAGACCGCTTAGATCGAGTAGAACAACTCCTAGCTCAGGCAGCCGAGCAAACTGCTGCTAACAGCCGCGAGATCCAAGAGCTGCGCCAGGCCATTCGGGAAAGCCACGCCGAGCTGAGCGAGCAAAACGCCGCTCGCAGCCGGGAAATCGAGCAGCTGCGCCAGGCCATTCGGGAAAGCCACGCCGAGCTGAGCGAGCAAAACGCCGC